>JAKAFU010000056.1 GCA_021825865.1 bacterium | reverse complement strand
TCGGCGGCAGTTCAATTATATTTTCAGGCGATCTCGGCAACAAAAATAAACCTATAGTCAACAACTTTTCATATCCTGACGAAGCCGATGCCGTATATATTGAAACTACATATGGAGACAGGCTGCATAAAAGTTTTGACGATTCAAAAACGGAACTCTTAAATATTATCGCAACAACGTTTAAAAACGGCGGCAACGTTTTAATTCCCAGTTTTGCTATGGAAAGGACGCAGGACATTTTATATATTCTGAAAGGATTCTATAAAAACGGTCAACTTCCGAAATGTAAGATATTTCTTGATTCTCCGCTTGCAATTAACATTACCGATATATTTCTTAAAAATCCCGAATATTTCAGGAAAGACGAACTGCAATTATTTCAAAAAGATAATCCTTTTGAAATACCCTATCTCACTGAAACAAGAGAAGTGGAAGAATCAAAAGAAATAAACAGATTCACGGACAGCGCGATTATAATAGCAGGAAGCGGTATGCTTACCGGCGGAAGAATGCTGCATCATCTTAAACATAATCTATGGAGAAAAGAAAACTCTATAATTTTCATAGGATATCAGGCAAGAGGAACGTTAGGCAGAAAAATTGTAGAAGGCGATAAAACTATCAAGGTCTTCGGCGAGCATATTGACGTGAACGCTTCTGTTCATACAATAAACGGTTTTTCATCACATGCCGACCAGAATGAACTTATTGAGTGGCTGAGCGCTCTGAAAAATCAGCAAAAAACAAAAATATATCTTATCCACGGCGATGAAGATAAAATGGATATTTTTAAAGAAAAAATAACTTCGCTGGGCTTCAATGCTTACATTCCGTCATATGCCGAAGAAATTGAAATTTAATTTAATGTGAGGACGGCTGCCGATTAGTTAATTAAATTTATTAAAATTATTTTATTTATGATAATGCGGCTTGCCGAACAAAATGCCTGAACTGAATAGACTAAGTAGTTAATTTTTTACAGATACATTATTTAAATTTAATGAACTATTTAATTTTAATTAAAACTTACAAATATGAAAAACATTAAAGAGCTGTTTTCGTCTTATCTTGCATTATATCTTGAAAAACAAAACGAACCTATAGAAACGTATCTTGCATTATGGCAGTGCCTCAGTTTGATTTCACAGATTAATTCAAATAAGCATTCGACTAAAAATAAAACCGATAAAGATAAATTGAATGATTTATTTAAAGATTATGCCAAAGATATATTAGAATCGCTTAAAGATACGAAAGTTATTTTAAAAATCAAAAATATCCTGTCGTTTACAAATTCCGAATGCCCTATTCTTATTACAAAATTTGAAGATTTAGGCGAATATATAGACAATATAAATGAATTATCTGATTTGCAGTCTGAATTGACAAAGCTTAAAGCTTATGCAAAAAGTAATTTTAATTTTATAGGACATACAAATATACACGATACAAATATAGAAAATACGACGGAACAAAAATCATACAAAAGAATTAAGCAAATAGAAAAAAAATTGGATTATTTTTTAGAATCCTTAGTCAGCCTGCTGCACTTAGGTAAAAATAAAATGTTTAAATCTATCAAGTTGGATTTATCAGATAATTATGCGGAAGAAGGGATTAAAAACATTGAAAATTTCACAGTCGGCAATAATAATTTTTCGGATTTTGATATTGAATTTTCAAATAACGCTGCGGATGTCTTGTATCCTATTATCATCGGCATATTGAAACCATAGCTGCGTTCTGCATATAAGCGAAGTAATCTGGTTATAGTTATAAATAAATTTTTCTATTTAATTATATTTATTCTGTTACATCTTCATTAAGGGCAGGAAATAATTAACCTTATTTAATTGGAAACAGGAGGGATAATAATGACCGAAGATGAATTTAAAAACATACTAAAAAACGGCGATTTTAAAGAACGCTTTGACGCTGTCAGCAGAGCGAATCCGGAATATCTCATTTTTGCCGCTGCCGATAAAGACGAAAATATACGATATAAAGTAGCTTCCAGAATACCTGCCGAAAAATTAACACTTCTCATTAACGATCCGTATAAAGAAGTTCGTTTAATCGTTGCCAAAAGGATAGATGCCGAAGAATTGCCAAAAATGCTTAAAGACAGGTCGTTCTGGGTAAGACACGCCGCTGCGGAAAGAATAGACGCATCTTATCTGCCTTCGCTGATGCAAGACAAAGAACCGATAGTCAGAATTAAAGTTGCGGAGCGGATAGACCCTGAGTATTTAACTGGTTTGGCAAAAGACCCTGAAGCATTGGTAAGAAAAGCCGTCGCTAAAAGGATACCAGAAAAATATCTTTCTTCAATGAACGGCGATGAGAGCGAAAGCGTAAGAAATATTGTTTCGGAAAGACTATTAAAATCTCAAAAATAACAAAATCATTCTGTAATATTATATATATCTGCAGCATACTTTATTAACAGCTTTCTAACAACAGATAATAGCAAGGGTATAAAGGATAAAATTTCCTGATTTTTGTAGTTTATTATCCATCAATTTCAATTTAACTGCTTCAACATCAAAAAACTCAAAAATACTGTTTATGTGTTTTTAAATACTCTTTGATGTCTGCATAGAGCAGGTCTTACTTTGCCTGCTCCGAGAGAAAGAGAAGATGCCCTTCTCTTAATCAAAACACTCACATTATCAAAATAAAGGTCTGCCTACGTCTGATACGTCATTCAAGGCAGCATCGGTTTCGCCGCTATTTTTTTTGAACGGTATAATATCAATAGAATCGTCGAAATCAGCCATATATATTTTTTGTTCCTTTTTAGAAATCAGCAGCCATATGGTATAGCAAAGCCCCATTACAAGCATAATAGCAGTAATTAAATCAATTGAAGAGCCGAGGTATTTTGGTCCGTAAACAAAAAATAATGCAAGAAGGATTCCTAAATATATAAAAACAAAAAAAGCGCCTGATAAGATAATAATATGATTGTGATTATTTATGGAATGTTTGATATTTTTATGATATTTTAATAAAAATATTATAGTATTAAAGCTGTCTAAAAAAAACTCGGCTGCCAAAAAAAATCCTGCGGTCGCCAGAACTATATTAAAAAAATTTTCAAACGAAGGGAAAAAAATTTCTAACAAAATTGTTGCGAAAGATAAAATCAAGGGTATTAATATGGACCATTTCGGAACTCTTTTTTTTGATAAAAATCCAAAAAATTTTGGCATTATTTTGTCTCTCGACATTGAAAAAAGCGCCCTTGATAATATGAAAGTAGTAAGCCATAAAGACCCTGCGGTAGAAGCAACTAAGGCTAATTTCATAACCGGCAGAATAGCGGGATTAGCATTATTGGCCCATGCAAGTAATACATCGGGACTTGATTTTAATGTTTTTAAAGATGTTTCATGAAGTAAAATAGGCCATATAATGTAATAATAAACAACTACCATTATTGCGCCTATTATTCCGCTTTTACCCGGGGTTAATTTTGGCTGCTTCGATTCTTCGGAAGCATATGAATCTATTTCCCAGCCGTCAACAATCGTAGCCCCTACAATCATGCAGACTATAATTCCGGAAAAATTAAAATTAGAAAATGAAAATATATTGCCGCTATGCATGCCGTATGAAAATTTATCCCATATGCTATATCCTACGACCCCTATAAGTAAAACGGCTATAATTTCTACAAATAAAAATATTTGAGTAACAATTGCGGTTAATTTTGTTCCATATAATAAAACTAATCCGGCAAAAGCAGTCCATATTAATGCAAACAAGATTTCATAAGAAACATTAAATTGATTAAAGCCCAGCAAATCAAGTGTAAATCTGGATGCCGGAATTAAAATAGGCGGTATAGACCAGAAATATGCCATTATGATAATCCAAGCCTGAAAATTAGAATAATTAATACCGACTATTCGTCTGGACCAGTGATACGATGCACCCGCATTCGGAAAATGTTTGTTTAATACTAAAAAAATCCATGATGAAATTAAAAACGGCAAAGCAATTAAGCCTATAGCCAAAGGCACGAAAAGTCCTGCGCTTTGAACCATGCTCGTTCCTGCTGCTGCAATGCTAAATATGGGCGCTACGCTTGAGATTGAAAGACTCGATAAATCGAATAATTTTAATATCTGATGAAGTTTATTTTTATCGCCGGTGAGATTGCTTCTTTCCATTTGACCCCCCGCAAATGTAAATTAAATCATTTAAAAGCAGGTCTTCCGGCTTGAGCATTCGGATAATCAGCCTTCCCAACATTTATTACAAATAATATATATATAATAAATACATATAGTATATTATGAATTATGTAAGTGGCTTAATTGTGATTAGACTATCCTTAAAAAATGATAACTCTTACGGCTGCGGGTACAGCATAGGCTTTTAACCTATTTCCCTTGTCTTTTAAACGGTTGTTGGTTTATTTTTATTTTTTTTATTTTTCTATCTTTATATGACATACCCCAAATATTTTTTTAATATGCTATAAATATATTTTAAAATTTAACAAAAGTCAATAAATAATAAAATATACAAAAAATAGATTGTACTAAAAATTCTGATTAGATTAGTTAAAAATTTATTTTTATGATAAAATTAAAAAATTAATTAATATATTATATATTAATTCCAGGTATTAGTCTAAATTGCTGTCTGTTTGATTTAGGCAGACTAAGCGGACAATTAAAAGACGGCATTATCCGGAAATACGCCGTTTCGCATTCAAACACAAACAACGCAAACTTTTGCATAGTTAATAAATATAGTTAAAATAACCTCTGAAAAAAGTTAACAATATTAAAATAATAATGCTGAAATTTATTCACGCTGCAGACATACACATAGACAGCCCGCTTCGCGGACTCGAAAATTATGAAAGCGCTCCTGCCGAAGAAATTCGCGGTGCAACAAGGAAAGCTTTAAATAACTTAATAAATTTGGCAATAGAAGAAGAGGTGTCTTTTGTCATAATATCTGGCGATATGTACGACGGAGACTGGAAAGATTATAATACCGGCTTATTTTTACTGAGCCGTTTGTCAAAATTAACTTCTAAGGGCATTTCTGTTTTCATCGCTAAAGGCAATCACGATGCCGAGAGCAAAATAACCCGAGAACTGAAATTGCCGCGCGGTATAAATCTGTTTTCATCTAAAAAACCTGAAACTTTTACACTTAAAGAACTTAATATCGCTATACACGGTCAGAGTTTTGCAGCACGGGCGGTTACGGAAGATTTAGCCTCATCTTATCCTGCGCCGGTGTCAGGGATGTTTAATATCGGCGTTCTTCATACAAGCTTAAACGGAAGGGAAGGGCACGAAAATTATGCTCCGTGTTCGCTTGATACCCTTAAATCAAAAAATTACAATTACTGGGCTCTCGGGCATGTTCATAAAAGAGAGATATTAAGCGAAAAACCGTGGATTGTTTTCTCCGGCAATACTCAGGGAAGACATATAAAAGAGACTGGACCGAAAGGATGTATGCTGGTAACCATAGACACTGAGACTCTTTCAGTAGTTTCTGCAGAATTCAGAGCTTTGCACTCATTAGTCTGGTCTTTATGCACCATCGATATTTCAGGAATATCGGAAACTTTTGAGGTGGTTGAAGCAGTAAGACGGGACGCAGAAAAAGAATTTATAAAAAATAACAATGAATTTACAGCACTAAGAATAATATTAAAAGGAAGCTGCAAAGCACACAGGCAGCTCTCGTTAGAACCGGAAAAATGGATAAACGAAATACGTTTGTCCATAGCCGATTCATCGTTTGGCGATTCGGTATGGCTTGAAAAATTGCTCATAAAAACTACGTTTGAATCAGACATTGAGCAGTTCAAAAAAAGAAATG
>JAKAFU010000026.1 GCA_021825865.1 bacterium | reverse complement strand
CTGATTTTAGAATAAATCAAATCGGGTTCGTTAACTTCAAAATTAATTTTTTTAGTCTCGCTGTCTATTTTATCGGTTATGGTTAAATATTGCCTGTAATCTTTTTGGTATAGCATTGAATCGGATTGAGGCGAAGCAAAGGTAAAAATTTTTTTATATTTTTTATTTAAATGGATATCATCTATAGCATGAATAAAACTCAGCGTTTTTATTATATCGGACAGAATATACGCACCTTCTTTTGAAACTTTAGAGTACAATTCGTTAAAGTATTCATCTTTAGCAATCGGAATTTTCATTTGAGCCATAATCGGACCGGTATCCATTCCTTCGTCTAATGCCATTATAGAAATCCCCGTAAATTTAAGATTTTCAAGTATAGCGTAATGAATCGGACTGGTGCCCCTCAGGTCAGGCAGAATAGACGGGTGAAGATTTATAGCGCCGTACTCCGGTATATTTAGAATAGTTTCAGGCAAAATCATACCGTAGGCAGCCACAATAATTAAATCCGGTTTAATGTCTGCAAGATAATCTGTTTCATCTCCGTTATTCTTAAGGGTTTTAGGAGTTCTTACCGGTATATCGTATTTTTCGCTTATAATATTAACAGGAGATTTTATATATTGAGATTTTTTTGCATTCCATGTTTCAGGTTTTGTATATACGCACTGTAATTCAATAATATTCTTTTTTGTTAATTCAATTACGGATATTAAGGAACTTGCGGCAATTTCAGGAGTTCCCATAAAAACAACCTTCATGGGCTTAATATTATTAATATCAGAATCCATACTAATGCGCTTTTTCTTCAAATTTTAATTTTTTAAGTTTTGCGTTATATAATGTTCTTTTAAGCGGAGAGGCTTTATCAATAAAAAGAACGCCGTCAAGATGGTCAATTTCATGTTGAAAAGCTATGGATAATATACCTTCTGATTCTGTAATGAATTCTTTTCCGTCTAATCCTACAGCTCTTACTTTAATGTTTTTAGCTCTTTCAATATCTGCGTTGAATCCCGGTATAGACAGACAGCCCTCTTCATGAACAATTTTACCCTCTCTGTATATTATTTCAGGATTGATTGCAATTATAAGATTTTTATTTAGAAACAGAATATCTTTGTCTTTTAAAAAATTTTCGCAATTTGCATCAAATTTTTTACCGACATCTATTGCAATTATTCTTTTGTTTATTCCTACCTGAGTTGCTGCAAGACCGACACCTTCAGCTTTATACATTGTATACGCTATATTTTTTGCCAGTTCTTCTATATTTTTGAGTTCGTCCTTAGTTACGTTCTGTGCTTTTATCCTGAGTTTCGGGTCAGGATATTGTAAAATATTAAAAAATTTCATAATTTAATTATAGTTTTTTTACTCCATAACTAGCATTACTTTGCTATATGTTCTTATCTATATATTTATATTTTACCATATATATTCAAGTTCGATTAATCGTTTAGATTAAACCTTTTTTGATAAATAATCAATCCGTGTAATGTCAGCGGAAAATTATATAAATGCTGAGTCGCAGCATTAGGCAATTTTTTAGAGACTGATTTAGGCGGCACTTTTAAAGCCGCAAATCCAGCAGGTATTTTTTTTCTTTTAACTCTAAGCAGCGGACCGTGTTTCAATGGCGCCGGTATTTTATTTTGTCTTGTAATTTTAAAAATATTATTTAAGTGTTTAGAATTAAACCATATTCCTTCATTCCAATAATAATATTGTTTAGTTTTGACATAATAGTAGTATACCTTTTGATTTTTTTTGTCTATATATCCTTTGAGGTCAGGTGAAAGATTTAAAATGACATATTTTTTGTTCTCGGCATAATATTTTTTGTTTAGCTTACCGCTTTTATTTTTAATAGACGAGTTGGACAGAGCATATGCAGAATTAAACAATGCGAAAGAAAAAATAAATACAAAAACTGCGGCCGTTAAAATCTGGAAAATTGAAAAACTTTTATTTTTAAGCATTATACACCCGTTTAAAGTTTTAATTAATTTTTCTATTATCATTTTGATTGTCGTTATTTGAATATATTATATTATAAATTATTAAAAATCAATTTTTAATATTATATATAAGTGCAATATTTTGATTCAGAATTTATTTATTTTAATTTTTAATATTGTTTTTTTGAAGAAATAATGTTAATATACAGAAAAACATGTGATATGTTTTGTGTTTTTTAAAATTAAAACAGTTAAATATAGTTTAAAATATAAATATTAATAAGGAGACAAAATGGCTCTTTTATCTGAAGAAGATACTGCATATCTTAAAAAAGATTTTTCTGAAAAATTGAAAGAAAACGTCAAAATAATTTTTTTTAAATCGGAAGATGCCTGCATGTATTGCACCGAAACAAGAGAGATACTTACAGAATTATCGTCGCTCAGCGATAAAATTTCTCTCACCGAATATGATTTCGACAAGGATAAAGATGCAGTTAAAACATATGCAGTTAAAAGAACCCCTGCTATTATTATTGCAGGGGAGGATAAAGACTACGGCATAAGATTTTACGGAATGCCGGCAGGTCATGAGTTTACGACCATAATTACTGCTATAAAAAACGTATCAAATAAAACTGCCAACCTGAGCGAAAATACTTTGGCTAAGCTCAAGGAAATAATAAAGCCGTTTAATATACAAGTTTTTATAACGCCTACCTGACCTCATTGTCCGCCGGCGGCGGTTCTTGCGTACGGATTTGCAATGGTAAACGATTATATTACCGCAGAAGTAATAGAGGTTCAGGAGTTTATTAATTTATCAGAAAAATATGAGGTCAGCAGCGTACCTAAGACGGTTATGAATGATAACGGAGAGGTTTTAGGAGCTGTTCCTGAAAGTGTTTTTTTAAGTAAAGCTATGGAATCATACAACTCATAGTGCAATATAATACAATGAAATATAAAATTAAATATAACATGCGCGGTATGTCCGTGTCCGCTGCGTCATATAGTACCGTGCAGATTATATTTAATTTAATGTGGTATAATATATAATATTATGCAGCCAAAATTACACAGTTATTGTATTGATAAAACTATAAGCGTTTTATATAACGACTCAAAGTTTGATGTTATTAATAAACTATTCGATTGTAAAATATCTCCGCTGGGTTTTGACGAGCGTATTTTGCTAATGCAGAGGGGTTCTTATATAATTGACAGGCTTGCGATTAAAAAGTTCAGGGTTCACTGGTTTGGAGGGCATTATCTTTATCCTCACTCTCATGCCGGCTATGTCAGGGGATTCTCAGACGCAGGTACAAAATGCGCACAGCTCTTTAATATTGCCGTTTCTTCATGGAAAAAAGGAAATATTAAAAGTTCATTTATTGCATTAGGCGGTGCTACTCATCTTGTGCAGGATTTGTGTATTCCGTTCCATACTACAAACCTCGCATTGAAAAAACATATTTATTTTGAAAGATGGATGTCGGCAAATTATCTTGATTTATCTATCGGGCTTGAGAACGGTACATATAAATTTGATTCTTTAAAAGGGCATTATAATGACCAATCGGCTTTCGGTTGGGTTGACTATAACGCTCATAATTCTTCAAAATATTTACCTGAGCTGCTTTATGCATCAAAGTCGGCCGACTATTTTAAATCTTTAAATATAATTTTACCTCAGGCAATTAAAACATCTGCCGGTTTTCTTAAATTATTTGCCAAAAAAGTTTCGTAATCCGTCAACATTAGCGAACGCGGTGTTATTTATTGCGTATACTATTACACTTTGCTGCAAATATTAGTTGTGCTTGTAGGTATAAATTATAAATACAGATAAATAAATAAATTACATTATTTTGATTAATTATTTTTATAATTTTTTTCTCAGGTCTTTAACCCTTTTTGATTTTCCCTGGCTTCTTTCCAATGTTTTTGGAGGAACTATTGTAACTTTTGATTTTACCCCGATAAGTTCATGAATTTTATACTGAAGCATGGTCGATATATCCTCTAATTTTTTATCACCCATATTGTATATTTCAGATTTAGCTTCGACAAGAACATTAATTTTATCTAACAGATTGTCCGTATATAGTTCAATCAGGTAAACAGGCTCTAAAAAGTCAAAACTGAATATCGCTGATTCAATTTGCGACGGAAACACGTTTACACCTTTGATTATAACCATATCGTCCGTTCTGCCTTTAATTTTTTTCATTCTTGCAAAAGTTCTTCCGCATTTGCATTTTTCTCTGTTTAGACTTGTGATATCACGGGTCCTGTACCTTATTAAAGGCATAGCTTCCTGATTTAAGTTTGTCAAAACTAACTCTCCAAGCTCCCCTTCGGGAAGAACTTCCCCTGTTTTAGGGTCTATGATTTCAGGATAAAAATTGTCTTCATTGATGTGCAATCCGTTTTTATATTCACATTCGTAGGCAACACCGGGACCTAAAAGTTCACTTAAACCATAGATATCATATGCATCAATATTAAGCATATCTTCAATTTTCAGTCTTAATTCGTTAGACCATGGTTCCGCGCCGAATATACCTTTTTTTAATTTTAGCTTTGAGGTATCTTTGATATATTTAGGAAGTTCTTCCGATAAAAAAAGTGCGTATGACGGTGTGCAAAATAAAACTGTAACGCCGAGGTCGTTCATCATAGCAAATTGTCTTTCGGTAAATCCGCTTGACATCGGTACTAACGTCATCCCGATATTTTCGGCTCCGTAATGAAAGCCGAGCCCCCCGGTAAATAAACCGTAGCCGAAAGCATTTTGCGCAATATCGTTTTTATTTAATCCGCAGGCGTAAAAGACTCTTGACATTAATTCAGCCCATACTTTTATATCTTTTTTCGTATAAGATACGATAATCGGTTTTGCGGTAGTTCCTGAAGAAGCATGTATTCTGACGATATTTTCTAAATTGGACGAAAATAGTCCGAATGGATAATTATTTACAAGATCACTTTTTAAAGTAAAAGGGATATTTTTTAGATCTTTAGTGCTTCTGATTAAATCTATATTAACTCGTGCATTGTCAAATTGTTCTTTATAAAAAGGCACGTTTTTATAAACATATTTTAATGTCTTGTTTAATCTCTCAAGTATTAATACACTTAAATCGTCTGAAGGCATTGTTTCTAATTTTTCTTCAAAATAGTTTATCTGAATATTTTTTTTGTTCATAAATACACTGTCCTTTAAAAAATAATTATAATATTATGATGTCCTTACAGCTGATATATAAACGGTTAATATATAAAAAAATTTAGTATATTAAAAAATATAATATAAAATACTATATAATTTATTATAAATATACTAAAAATGCCTTATAATACGGTATGAATTATAAATATGGAATAAATATACTAAAAATACTATATAGTTTAATATAAATCTAATATAAAATACAATAAAAATAAAATTGTTATTAAACAGTCAGGCTGAAATTTTACGCCCGAGCAAAAATGCCTTTTCATTTAGAGCTATTGTGTTAGCAGGCACATTTTCTCTAAGAATATTAAGCCATGTCTGTTCCTGTATATAAGTAAATTGCGAAGATGCTCCGATAAGGATGGTATTGGCGACTTTTATGTTTCCTAATTCCTGCGCAATTTTGCCGATATCTACAGTAATTAAATTTTTAAAATTAAAATCTATTGTAATTTTGTCTATAATTGATTCAAAGGAAGGAAGGTTTACAAGATTTGCAGACGACTTCTTAATATATTTTCCGGCTGATGCGGTTATTATTCTTGTTTTTTCATTTGCATAATCTATATATCTAAGAGTTTCATATAAATCAAAAGATAATATTATATCTGCAGTGTGTAAAGGTATCAGAGGAGTAAAAATTTTATTGCCGTATCTTAAATGCGTTGATACAGAGCCGCCTCTCTGAGACATACCATGCACTTCCGATGTTTTAACATTGTAGTTTTCATAAAAAGCGCTTAGACTTATTATTCTACCGGAGAGGACGACGCCTTGTCCTCCAATTCCGCAAATCAAAATACTTTGATTAGTTTCCATACGTTATATTTTTATATAAATTTTATTTTATAGTTAATTATTTTACGATTAATTATTTTATTATTATAATTTACAATTATATTTACAATTATAATCTTAAGCTGTTCTTGAGGCAAACATTGCGCACTCTGCTTTTTTTTATAATAGTTTAGAACACATTATAACTTATGCGATTAAAATGCATTGTTAAAGCATTTTTGATTATTAATTAAATTAGAATATCCAAATAAATTAATCTTTATTTCTAAATATAATTTTTAATTATGTATAAATCCAAAGACGCAAATATCTCTGCATATCGAACATCCGGTACAGGAAGAGTCGATTGCCGGCACCGGTTTATTTCTGTCTGTTATTTTATCAGACATTACAATAGAAGGACAGCCGATTGAAATACACAAATCACAGCCGATGCATCCGGCAGAATCTATTTTAAATTGATTGCCCGGCGCTAATTTTTTTGGATATAAAACGCATGGTCTGTTTGTTATGATTACATTGAGAGTGTTTGTGCTTAAAGCATGTTTAAGGGTATTATACGTATAATTGTAATTATAGGAGTCGACATCGTAAATTTCTGTAATACCTATTCCTTCTACTATTTTTTTTATATCAATTTTATTGGCTATAACAGCATCATTAAGGTTTTTTCCGGTTCCGGGATGCTCCTGTCCGCCGGTCATAGCAGTCGTAGAATTATCTAAAATAATTGCAGTAAATATTGCGTCGTTGTATTTTGCATCTATCAGAGAAGTTATACCTGAATGAAAAAAAGTAGAGTCGCCCATAACGGCTGCAATTTTTTTATCGGAAGATTTTGACAGATATAAACCTTGGGCAGCGCCGAAGGCCAGTCCCATAGATATACAGCTGTCCATTGCGCTAAGCGGCGGTAATGCGCCAAGCGTATAGCATCCTATATCTCCCATTACAGGAACCCTTAATTTTTTTAAAGCGTAAAATACCGAGGTATGCGGACAACCGCTGCATAATGCCGGAAGCCTTGGCGGAATATCTATTGCGTTATTTATTGCGCTGTCTTTACTTTTATTGGCATTAATATAATTATTATTATCAAAATTTTCACAGGATAGCTGGTCCGGTGTAAATTTTTTTTTAGTCTGTTCTTTTAAAAAACCGCTTTTTATAAGACCTTCTCTTACAATATCCGGAGTCAGTTCGCCAAATTGCGGAAAAAAAATTTTGCCTTTAAGCATTATGCCAAGCGTACTGATTTCATTTTCAATAAAAGGTTCGAGTTCTTCAATAACTACGATATCTTTAACTTTTGAGCAAAATTCCTTAATTAGCGCATCCGGCAGCGGATAAGAAAACGAGAGCTTTAGAAAAGATGCCTCAGGCATAATTTCCTTTGCATATTGATATGAAACCCCGCTTGTTATGATTCCGTAATTTAAATCGCCGTATTCAATCTTATTTAATCCGGAAGTATTTGAAAATTCTCTTAATTTTTTAAGCCTGTCAATGGCTGCTTTATGTCTTTTTCTTGCATATACCGGCACCATAACAAATTTTTCTATATTTTTTCTGTATTTTGTATTTATTAATTGCTCGGTATTGCTGTTGTCATAATAATCACTTTCATTCTTACAATTTGGGCTGCCGGCAATATTGGCATTAATATTATCAGACTTAATAGCGGAAGCGGCATTACAAAAAGTGCTGCCGTTATGTTTATTTCCGGCATCTCGGTTTCCGTTCTCCGCCGTCTCCATAGCTTTTTGCCAGTTTGAAAACGCGACAGAATTATATGTGTTATCATTTAAATCTATTATGCTTCTTGAGTGCGATATTCTCGTGGTAGTTCTGACTAAAACAGGGGTATCAAAAAGTTCGCTTATATCGAAAGCTATTTTTGAAAAATAATAACATTCCTGACTGTCTGAAGGTTCAAGCATCGGAACTTTTGCAAATTTAGCGTAATACCTGTTGTCCTGCTCGTTTTGAGAGCTATGCATGTTAGGGTCGTCGGCGGTTAATATTACAATGCCGCCTCTGACGCCTGTGAGCGATAATGTCATAAAAGGGTCCGACGCAACATTTAAACCGACGTGTTTAGTAGTAACCAGACTCCTTTTCCAGCCTATAGACGCTCCTATAGCAATTTCAAGAGCAGTTTTCTCATTGATAGACCAGTTTACATAAATACCTTTGAATTTTGATAAAAAAGGAAGAATTTCTGAACTAGGCGTTCCGGGATAACCCACCGCAATTGACGTCTTACCATTATAACATCCAAAAGCGACAGCTTCGTTGCCTGTAAGCAATAGTTTATCGTTAAAAATTTTTAAAAAAGACAAATCCATGAAAATAATTTTGCAAATGGTTGGTCTGGCTTAGTTTGGTTTATTTATTGTTTTACTTATTAAGAAGGTAATCCAGGAGAACACGCACAATCAGAATTAATACCGTTGCTTCCTTTCGGACCTGGCGGAGTTTTTAACCATCCTGCCGCATTTCTGGATTACCAGTAAAAAATATAGCATAATTTTTAATTTATTGAAAGTATTTTATTTATAAGATAAAATATATCGGTGGTATGAACATATTCTCATTAGTTTAATTAGGCAATTAGGGACGAAGATTATTTTATTAACTTTATTTTTTTAATTAATTAATGTAATTTATTAATTAAAATTTTTTTAAGCCGCTTAATTTTAATTTTATTTTACAATTAAAAATTTATAATTAAATAGGAGAAATTATTATGTGCGCAGGATACGAAGATTTGGACTTAACTGAGGAAACTAAAAATTTAGAAATGGCAAGGCAGTCTTTAATTGAAGAATTCCAGGCAATTAATTGGTACCAAGAAAGATTTGAACTTACAAGCGATGATGAATTAAAAAAGATTTTGGCGCACAATAGAGATGAAGAAAAAGAACATGCAGCTATGTTAATGGAGTATATTAAAAAGCATGATGCCGTCCAGGCTGACAAATTTTTACATCACGATTAATAATATCTATTATTATCATTAGTATTGCTCTTACTTTCTTTTCTTATTAACGCTTCATTTATGTTAAATATTATCCGTCAAACTCTATAAAATGTTGTATAATATTAAATTATGAAAACAAAATTAGAGAATGAAGGCATTATTTCTTCAAAAAAGATTATAATAGGCATAGATTTAAATTTTGAAAGTTCGTATGTACTCACTTCCGCTATTTCTTTATTTAGGGAAAGCGCTGCTCATTTTTATATCATGCATATAATTCCCGTTAATACGGGTGGCGCTTTTTCTTTTATTAATTCTAAAGAGAGACTGATAGAATCTGATAAGAAAAATGTTGTCAATAATATTGAAACTACAATAAAAGAAAGCGGATTATATTTTTTAAATTATGAAATTGTAGTGTCCAGAGGAATACCTCACATTGAAATTTTAAATTTTTCAAAAAAAAATGCCGTTGATTTGATTGTAATAGGCACTCATCAAAAAATAGGTTTAAAAGAACTTGCCTTTGGTTCAGTATCATTTTCGGTATCAAAAAATTCAATATGTCCTGTCATGCTCATCCCACTTAAAAATACTGTAAAATTATCTCAGAAAGAATTATCCGAAGAAGCGGTATCTGCAGTTAATATTATGCCTAATGGCCAGTTAATAAGTAAAAAAAACTGATTTAATTAATTAAATAAATAATAATAAATAAAATAATTACTTAAATTATGCATATCTATTTTTAAAATATTATAAAATTTTATGCTCATAGTTCACGACTTTAAAATTGAAATATCGAGATTAAATAATTGCGGAAAGACTTGCATAGATAATAAAAATAAAGCTCATGATAATAAAGACAGCGGCAATGGCAATAACGCCGCCAATGAATTAGAATCAGAAAAAGGCGTTATTTATGCGGCTATTGTGAACAAACTCTCAAAACTTGAAGCCGGTTTTGTAAATGATAATCCAGATGCATTTAATATTATAATAATAAAAAAGTCGTTAGATTTAAGGCAAAGGATTAGTAAATCTGTATTTTTATTTGCATTAGAACTTAAACCGGATAAATCTGATGCGGATGCAAAAGAATTAAACGTAAAAGGTAAAAAGAATGGCACCATAGAAGATTATATGCTTGGGTTGTTATTGAAATCAGGGTTTAAGGCAAGAATTGCATCTGAAAAGGAAAAAGAAATATATTGTCTGAATTCTTTGGCACTGTCTGAGAATAAATACGATAATAAATTCAACGTAACAAATTTAGCGGATGAATCTGCGCTGCACATAGCCGGCAAATCTATATTATCGGAATCCGCACCGGAATTTGAACGTCAACATACACATAAACATAAATCTGCATCGGATACATTAAAATTAAATGCCGATAACTATAAGATTTACGCCCAAGCGGAAACGGAAGACGCTCAAGCAGATATCAAACCATCTTCAAATAAGAATTTATATAATATAAATCAAAGAAAACAGAATGTTATTATTATAGGTATGGGTCCGGCAGGTATTTTTGCCGCAGTCGAATTATTAAAAAACGGCATAAAACCTATTATTATAGAAAAAGGTAAAAAAGTTGAGGACAGACAAAAGGATGTAGAACAATTTTTTAATAACGCTATGTTTAATCCGCGGAGCAATGTTGTTTTCGGAGAGGGAGGGGCAGGCACATTTTCCGACGGAAAACTTACCACAAGAAAAAAAGACTATTATGTTGGCTATTGTATGAATTTTCTGGTTAGGATGGGAGCTGATAAAAATATCTTAACTGCAAATAGACCGCATGTAGGAAGCGATATATTAATTGAAATACTTAAAAATATCAGAAAATATTTAATAGATAACGGAGCTGAATTGCGGTTTGAAGAAGAGTTGAAGGATATTATTGTTTCTGATAAAAACAATAGCGGCAGAAATGGCGGAAATATTTTTGCTAATAAAGAAACATTATATAAATTTCAAAATGAAAATGGAAATGAATATAAAGATGAAAATGTTAATCTAAAAATTGAGGGTATTATAACAGATAAAGAAACCATAAATACCGATTATTTAATTTTAGCGGCAGGAGCAAATAATTTTAAACTTTACACAATGCTTTTTGATAAAGGTGTAAAAATGGAACAAAAGCCTTTTGCGGTAGGGTTCAGAATAGAACATAAACGTGAATTTATAGATAAAATTTTATTGCGGGATAATCAAAATTTATCGGGTTTATATTACAATTTAAGTTCAAAAAAATTCGGAGGATACTCTTTCTGTATGTGCCCTGGAGGCGTTGTTGTAGGTTCAAGTTCAGAAGAAGGACATCTTTGCATAAACGGAATGAGTTATTCAGGCAGAGACCTTGATAATTCAAACAGTGCAATCGTTACGACGATTATGCCGGCAGATTTATATAAACTCCATAATTGCAGTTTATCTGACAATACGGCAGGCAAAATAAATATGAATGATATAAATGCTCAAGATAAAAAACAAAATAAAGAGAATAAAGATAATAAAGAGAATAAAAGAGACGATTCGTTATCTATGCTTAATTTTAGACGAGATTTGGAAAAAGATGCATTCATCGCCGGAGGCGGTTCGTTTTCCGCTCCTTTTCAATATACGGCGGAATATATAGAGGATATTTCTAAGAATTATAATTATAATAATGAATATAAAAATTTTTTTAAAAATATTAAAAATTTTAGAATTGAATGCAGTCCCGATACCCCTGTTCCTTCTTACAGACCTGCTGTAACCCGCTATGAACTTTTTAAATTATTACCTGAATTTATTAATATCAAATTAGCAGGGACATTAACCGAATTTAACGAAAAATTTCACGGATTTATCGGTAATTCTGTTTTAACGGGGATTGAAGCCGGTACTTCTTCACCTGTTCGTATTCTAAGAAATAAAGATTTTCAGTCGATAAATGTTGAAGGTGTTTATCCTTGCGGTGAAGGTTCGGGGTATTCGGGAGGGATTATAACAAGTGCTATGGATGGGGTAAAATGCGCAATTTCAATAGTTGAAAAAATTAAAAATAAACCGAATAAAGATTAATAAACAAAGTTAAAAAAACAAAGACTAATAAACATTGCTAACGTTGTTATCGATAAAGTTATAAACAGATAAATTTATAAATAAATATTATAAATAAATATAAGAAATAAATACCGTAAATAAAAATAGACATGATAAAAGGGTATAATAAATAAAAATAGACATGCTCGGCAGCTATGTAACATAAACATATTTTTATTTTGTTTTATTTTTAAAAATATAATATAATTATATATAAATCGATATATTCATATATAGAAATATAATATTTAAATATAATGAATTAAAAAAGAATCAAATAATAATAAAGTTAAACAAATTAAAAATTTTATGGAGATATTGTTATGAAAAAAGTTCTTATTATAGGCGGGGGTTTTGCCGGAGTTGAAGCAGCTATACAGCTTAAAAAGTTTAATTTTGACGTAACTATGGTCAGCAGCAGAGACTATATGTATATTTACCCTATTTCTATATGGATACCCACCGGCGGATTAGATTTTGAAGATGCTAAATTGTCATTAAATAAATTAAGCGCCGTTCATAAGTTTGATTTTGTAATGGATGAAATTACAAAAATAGACCCTAAAAATAATAAAGTTGCAGGAAAAAATAATTCTTATAATTTTGATTATTTAGTTGTTGCCGTCGGAGCAGGAAAAGCTAAACCTAAAGGCATCGAAAACACATATTCAATTTGCGGAGTTCCCGAAGAATCTCTCGAAATAAAACAGAAAATAGATGAATTAATAAAATCTAAAAAAGGAAAAATATCAATAGGCATAGGAGGCAATCCTAAAGACCCTTCTGCTATGAGAGGCGGTCCTGCTTTTGAACTCCTTTTTAATATTGACAATCTTTTAAGAAAAAAAGGAATTAGAGATAATTTTGAGTTAAATATTTTTGCACCAATGGATACCCCAGGGAAAAGATTAGGCGACAAAGCATATAATATGTTAAACGAATCTTATGAAAATCTTAAAATAAAAAAATATTTTGGAAAAAAAATAAAAGAATTTGTTAAAGACGGAATTATTTTTGAAGATGATTCTAAATTAGACAGCGACCTAATAGTTTTTGTGCCTGCAGGTAGTATTCACGAAATATTTTCGTCATCGGAATTGCCTTTGACCGAAGCCGGTTTTATAAAAATTGACGATAATTTAAAAGCAGAAGGTTACGAAAATGTTTATGCTATTGGAGATTCTGCCAATCTTGCAGGACCTGCGTTTAAAGCAAAACAGGGGCATGTTGCAGAATTAATGGCTAAGATAGCTGCATATAATATAAATGAAAAAGAAACAGGCGGCAATAATTATAAAGGATATGAAAAACATGTCCATGTTCTCTGCGTTATGGATAACGGTAAAGGAGCGGCTTATGTTTACAGGGACGCTAAAAAAGAAAAAGTAATTTTGCTGCCCGTAATAGGTCATATGCTTAAAAAATTCTGGGGATGGTATTATAAAAATTCAAAATTGAATAAAATTCCCAGATTTCCGGGCTTTTAACCCGCTCGCCTATGATTGTCCCGTCCGTATGGGCGGGCAATTTTCCATTTTGTTAGAAATTAAGCAGGAATTATCCGGTTTTTAGAGATAATTAGATAGATTATACCAGTGAGCGGTAAGATTGCATAGTAAAATTACATAGGCTAGTTCTTTATCAATATAAATTAAGCAAGAAGTTTGTAATTTGCTAATTAGTATTAAAATAAACAATATATTATTCGTTATTTATGATTTAATTGTAAAATAAATAATTGTTGCAATAAATTTTAAATTTTTTTATAATATATGACAAATCGATTTTTATTATTATTTTAATCTGATTATTCTTTTATATTATTTATTTATTATTCTTTTATATAGCATATTTTGTCGTATTTTTTTATTTTTTTTCGTATTATTTTATAGACATATAATTTTAACTAATATTTGTTATTTTCAATTATTTTAACGGTTATTTAAATTTAATTAATTTAGTTTAATTAATTTAATTTAATTAAACTAAATGTCTGTATTATTTTTCCAATCAGCTAAGCTTGTTATTTCTATTTATTATTCAATTAAAAGCAAAAAAAAGCTTCATTTAAAAATATTTTATAATATATTTCTGTTTTAAAAAATTATTTAAATAAATATTAAGGTGAGAGTGTTATGAAAATATTATCAACAAGTTCTTATCAAAATTTAGTTTCGCAAATTGATGAACTTAGAAAAAAAAATGAAGCATTAAGTCAAGATTTATCTAATAAAGGGAGTGAAATAAATTCATTAAGAGACAATTCCAAAAATCAAATTAACGAATTGACTTCAAAAATAAAAAAATTAGAATCGGATATGGTTTCTAAAGATAATCTTTTAAATTCATGCGCATCTGATTCAGATGAGCTGGCAAAAATGAAAGAAACAATGAGTAATATTTTAAAATCATGTCAGGATGGAACCGGCCATACGAAAAATTACATAGAGTCTTTATCGGAAGTATATTCAAGCTCATTTGCAACACTTCAGAAAACATATCAGGATTCGGTTGAACTGTATAAATTAACTTTATTTACCGATGAAATATTAAACGTTATAGTTTCAATAACCGACCAGATTAATTTATTGGCTTTAAATGCAGCCATTGAAGCGGCAAGGGCAGGAGAGGCGGGAAGAGGTTTTGCAGTTGTTGCGGACGAGGTCAGGAAACTTTCTGAGAAATCTTCCAGTTCTACTAAGGAAATTTCAAATGTTTTATTCGGTATAAGAAAAGTTAGCGCTAAGCTTAATAATACGCTGCGTATTGACGATAAACTTAATGAAACTTTAATGAAAACTATTAAAAATATAGAAGAAGAACTTAAGAAGATTTGCCAAAAAAATTAAATTTAAAAAACAATTTAAAGCTGTTTATATAACGCTGAATAGTTTACATAACATATATAATACTAAAGAAAAAAAGATATTAATTTTATATTATAATATTAAGAATTATAATATCGATTATAATTTAGGAGATTCCTGATGATCACTGAAACATTGTATGAAGATGATAATCACAAGTTTTTATATTTTGGCAAAGATACTGATAGACCGGAATATATAATTGATACCAATCAATATTTAATTGTTCATGATAAAGTCGGATGCGTATTAGATCCAGGCGGAATAGAGATGTTTTCCGCCGTTTCTTCCTCTTTAGCCGGCGAAATAAGAATGTCTGATGTTAAATATTTTTTTTGTTCACATCAGGACCCTGACGTTAACTCATCTTTAGCTTTATGGGTTTCGATTACGGAAGCCAAAGTTATTATTGATAGGATATGGTCGACATTCATAACTCACTATGGTGTTCAGCCTGGCAATATGATAATGATCGAGGATAACGGTATGAAATTCAACATGACAAAAGATTATTCTTTTGAAATTATTCCGGCTCATTATCTTCATTCCCCAGGTCATTTAAATCTTTATGACCCTATTTCAAAAATTTTATTTACCGGAGATATAGGCGCAGGATTAATGCCTAAAGAAGATTTAAAAACAAAAAAAGGCAGAAATATTTTTGTTAACAATTTTAACGACCATATAAAATATATGGAGTGGTTTCATCAAAGATTTATGGGTTCAATGGAAGCAAAAAAGGCATGGATAGAAAGGGTGTCAAAATTAGATATTGAGACTATCGCTCCTCAGCATGGTCTAATTTTTAAAGGTAAGGACATGGTTGATAATTTTTTAAATTGGTTTGACACATTAAAAGTAGGTCTTTATTCAAAATAAAATTAATGCGCCGGCATCTTATTATAGCGTTATATATAACGCTAATTTATTGATAGAATTATATTGAAATTATATAAATAGTTATAAATAGTGAGAGTGGAAGGGAAAAACGTTAATTCTCAATTATGACAGAATATTTATCAGATATAAATGAACTTCAATCGGCGGTAGAAGCTATAATTTTTACGTCGGGAGAGCCTGTTCCTTATTCCAAGCTTTATGAAATTTTAATAGCGAAACAATTTGTCGGACAGCAAGATTCTTTATTAATTAAAAAAAAGATTAAAGAGGCGGTTGGTTTTATTAAAATTGAATTTAACGAAAAAAGAAGTCATGGGATATATCTGTCTGAAAACGGCGGATATCTGAGTTTTAAAACTAAAGCGGAACATTATATGGTTATTTCTGATTTTTTGGCTGTTAAACTTCAAAAATTCACAAAAGTTCAGCTGGAAACTTTAGCCGTAATTGCATATAAACAGCCTGTTATACGAAGCGAAATAGAACAGATAAGGGGTGTTGATTCAAGCAATGTTATCAGATTTCTGCTGGATAAAAATCTAATAAGAATTGCAGGAAAAAAAGATGTAATAGGAAAACCGCTGATGTATAAAACGACCAATTTCTTTTTAGAGATGTTTAATCTTAGAAGTTTAGACGAACTTCCGGCTGAAAAAGATATGAACGATTTGTTTGCGTTAAATAATGAGCATATAAATATAAATTTAGACAACTGTAATGATAATGACAAAGGTGATGATAAAAATAATGAAAATAATGAATATATAGCCGGTAAAAATTTAACTGAAAATCAGCGTCATTTATTTTAATAATATTAAATTCAGATATATATAACATGTTAGCATTTTAATATTATACCCATTAACATATTAACATTTTAACATTATAGCAATTATCCAGCCTTGATATAATCGCACGGTTCTAGAATTAATCTGTTAGCATATTAATATTATACCCATAATCGCATAATAATAATTTGGTAATTTTTATACAAATATAAATACCGCAGTTAAACTATTCCGCTTTCTTTACACTGAAAAATTTTAGCTATAAAATTTAATCCGGTTTTGCAGTAAAATAATGTATTAAATAAGCTAAATAAGCCAAAAAATTACCGCTTAAAAAAAATTTGTGGTATAATATTCTGATATAATATTTAATGTATAAAATAAAGGTAAAAATATGAACACTATCTTATATACAATGTATATAAGATATATAAAAAAAATATGCAATACGTATTTATATATACTCAATATGCGTATTGATATACAGTTGTTAATATTTATTAGCAGTTATACTATATTTCATTTAAGTGTATAATTTATAAATTTTATAGTTTTTTTAAATTTATAAATATTTTTATATAAGGCGGTGGTTTAGAGATGAATTATTTTAAAACTTTTATTTTAATGCTTTTATTGACTGTTCTTCTAATTGTTGCCGGCGGTCTTCTTGGCGGCGAGACTGGTATGATTATAGCTCTTATCTTTGCGGCGGTTATGAATATGGGCACATATTGGTTCAGTGATAAAATGGTTTTGTCCATGTACCATGCCACTCCGGTTACTGAAAGCGAGCAGCCTGAGTTGTACTCAATTGTAAGAAATTTATCGCAAAAAGGAAATCTGCCTATGCCAAAGGTTTATATCGTAGAAGAAGATACTCCAAATGCTTTTGCAACCGGAAGAAATCCTAAACATGCGGCTGTTTGCGTTACTTCGGGTATCATGAAAATTTTAAACAGAGATGAATTATCAGGAGTTTTAGGGCATGAACTAACGCACGTGAAAAATAGAGATATATTAATAGGTTCAGTGGCCGCAACAGTTGCAGGAGCAATAAGTATGCTGGCCATGATGGCTGAATGGGGGGCGATGTTTTCAGGGTTCGGCGGCAGAGGGGAAGACAAAGACGATAATATTATAGCATTAATAGCTATGGCAATTATAGCTCCTTTAGTTGCAAGTTTAATTCAGCTGGCGATTTCAAGGCAAAGAGAGTACGCTGCCGACAGGGGAGGCGCAAATTTAAGCGGAAACCCGCTTTCTCTTGCGAGCGCGTTAAATAAACTTGAAGCAGGGAATGATGCCGAGCCTATGCCTGACAGCAAAATGGCGAATATTACGGCTCATATGTTTATTGTTAATCCGCTGAGAGGAGGAGGCTTCAAGAAACTGTTCAGCACTCATCCTGCGACAGAAGATAGAATTGCAAGACTTAAAGAAATGGCAAAAGGTTTATAATTGTCTTATTGCTTGCTTTAGTTAAATAGATATTGTAAAATATTTTTTCACGATGCATTATTATAATTAGCGCACTATTATCTATGCTATTATATTTTAAAATTGTAAAAATTATTCAAGCAAGCTTATAGGTATTTAATTATAATTATAATTATTTATTTTTATTTATTTATTATTCTTTATTGCTATTAATAATAAGAGGTTATTTTGAAACAGATTGCGCCGTCAATTCTTTCAGGCGATTTACTGAATTTATCGAGAGAAATAGAATTAATCGAAGAAGCAGGGGCTGATTTGATTCATATAGATATAATGGACGGTATTTTTGTACCTAATATTACTGCAGGCTGGAATTTTGTTGACGCTGTAAATAAAAAAACATCTTTGCCTTTAGACGTCCATCTAATGATTGATAAGCCGGAAAGATATATCGAAGATTTTATTAGAGCCGGAGCGGATATACTCACAATTCATCAGGAAGCATGTATACATTTAAACAGAACAGTCGAACGAATAAGAGAATTAGAAGCAAGTCCAAGCGTTGCAATTAATCCTTCTACTCCTGTTTCTATGTTGGAAAATATTCTCGACTATGTAGATATGGTTTTAATAATGTCTGTTAATCCCGGTTTTAGCGGACAGGAATTCATTTATGCATCTTTGTTTAAAGCTGAAAAACTATTTAGAATGATTCATGAAATTGGACTTGAAACTATTATTGAAATAGACGGCGGGATTAAAGTTTCTAATATTGCAGAAGCTTCTAATTCAGGATGTGATATATTTGTAAGCGGGTCAGGCATATTTGGCACGGAAAATTATTCTGAAACAATAAATGAAATGAAAAGAAGAGTGTAAAATAATAGGATTGCAGTTATTATCTTTGATTTTTATATTTTTTATATTTTTATTTTGTAGTAGAATATCAATAAATAATTAATTTTTGATGCTTTAATTTAATTATAGTTATTTAACTTATTTAATTAATTATTTATATTTATGTTTAAAAATTATAGTTGTATTATTGTTTTATTATATTAATCAGATATGTAAGTCATTTCATCATATTTCGGGACGTGGCGCAGTCCGGTAGCGTACCTGCTTCGGGAGCAGGGGGTCGTGGGTTCAAATCCCGCCGTCCCGACCATTTCAATAACAAAAAATATCTAGAGTATCGGTTTTAAAATAATTCATAAATCAGAAAACTAATTAAGTTAGAAATTAGCGAAATTAGAGGCAGACGCTATTTCTTTATCAAAAAGTAATTAATTTAATTTAATTTAATTTTGAGTATCTATCTATGAATATACAGATAAAATTAATTTGACTGAAAAGGGAAATGACAACATAAATAACGAAATAATTGCTGACGTCCTTATTATCGCGGAGGAACTGCCGGTATAATTAAAAATGTTGTCTGCCCCACTTCTTTAAAGCAATTTTCTACAATATAAAGTATGATATAATTAAAATAGATTTATTAATTAGATGATAATACGAATTATCTAAAGTAGGAATTAAATTTTGCTTAGTTAATTATGATGAAAAAAATTTATTTTATTAATGAAATAACACCATAGTATTATTTTAATTTAAACATTTAAAAAGGAGACGCTATATTATGCATGACACAAAAAGATGGAATCCGGCTAATATCAAAAAACATGAAGCAACCGATGAATCAGATTCTTATAAGAATGCGCTATCATACAAAGATATGTCTATATGCAAAAAATGCCACAATATTTATCATAATAAAAGATGGGTTCACGACGACGAACTTTATAATTCTATGTTGAAGAATAAAGAAGAAATAAATTATGTAATTTGTCCGGCATGTTTAAAAATAGAAACAAAATTTTACAATGGCGTAGTGGAGTTAAGCGGCAGTTTTCTATTAAAACATAAAGAAGATATTTTAAATCTCATAAAAAATACCGTAGAAAGAGCTGATTACATAGACCCATTGGAAAAGATTGAAAATATTGAAGAAGATGATGAAAAAAAAATTATAACAATATACACTACAAGCGAAGATATTGCTCAAAGAATAGGAAAAAATATAGAAAAAGCATACAGGGGAGATATAGAATATTCATTCTCGGAAAGAGACCTGCTCCTGAGAGTTTATTGGAAAAGAGATTTATAAAATAGATTATATTATAATAGCAATGACTGTATAATAATAAAGTTTGGATAAAAACATAGTGACGATTAATAAAATGATAATGTAAAATAGCAAATAATCATTATAATTTTATTGCAATTATTTTTAAGATTTGCATTAATTTATTTATTTATTTATTAATTTATTTACTTATTTTACATTTAGCCTTAACTTAAAAAATAGCTAATTAAAAATACGCCAAGGTTGCTTAGTTTTAAGGTTTTTAGAGGGTCTTTTTTAACTGATATATACCAACAATTATGTAAGCGGAATGTATTTTTATTTATGAAAGAAAATAATGAGATGCCGGAAATATCGGACGAAGATATTAAAGCTGCATTTAAAGAAATAAATACATATATAGATATTTCCATAGAAGATTTTAAGGAAATCTATCTGCATGCATTAATGCACGCAAAAAATAGACTGCTTAACATTTCCATCGACAGCCTTATGACTAAAAACATAATTTCTGTCACTGAAGAAGCGAATATTGACGAAGCTATTCATTTATTTTCAGAAAATAATCTGCCTTATCTTCTTGTTCTAGATGATAGTTACAGAATAAAAGGCATAATCACTAGAAAAGACATTTTAGTGGCTGCAGGCGTTACTAAAGACTATACTCTAAGAAATATTATCAGACATATAATAGGTGTTCCCACGCCGCATCGGCATACGGTCAACGACGGAACAGTTAAAGAGATAATGTCTTCTCCCGTTATAACTATTCAATCAGGTAGCGATATTAAAGAAGCTGCTTTTAAATTAATAGAAATGAGAATAAACAACCTGCCTGTTGTGGATAAAAACAATAAACTTCTAGGAGTTATATCTACCGGTGATATTGTCAAAAATACGGGCGGCATTAAATTATGAAACAATATTTAAAAAAAATGAAAGGCGGCGGTACAAGTCCTCCAATAGCGGGAATCCATGAAATTATATGGTCCGGTTTAGGTTCTTTCGTAGGAATTTTAGCAATTTCTTATCTCTCGGTAAAATATTTTATTCCTCTATTTGATATTATGTTGGTTATCGGTTCCTTTGGCGCTTCCGCTGTTCTGATTTATGCAGCTATAAAAAGCCCTTTAGCTCAGCCGAGAAATCTTATAGGCGGGCATATTTTTTCTGCTTTAGTAGGTGTGGCATGCTATAAATTTTTCAGAGAGGACATTATACTTGCTTCTGCTCTTGCAGTATCTTTAGCCATTATGGTAATGCTAGCGACTAAAACCCTGCATCCTCCAGGCGGAGCTACGGCACTTATTGCTGTAATTGGCGGTCGCGCAATATATCGACTGGGATTTTTTTATGCTTTAATTCCTGTTGGTCTGGGTGCGGTAATTTTATTGATTATCGCGCTTTTAGTAAACAACCTTGCCGGAAACAGAAAATATCCAGAGTATTGGTTTTAAAATAATCCATAAATCAGAAAACTAATTAAGTTAGAAATTAGTGTTGTTTGTCAAGAGATTTGGCCCCCCCAATCAGTACGCATTTAAATTTGCCCCCTCCCTACAGAATAATACATAACGCATATCAGATAAAGCAGCTAAGCGGAGAATAATTGATTAGATTTTATCAACATTTAGAAATTTTGTCAAGATAGGATATTACTTGAAAGGCTTATTTACTGCGGTTTTGAATGGTGGAGCTGATCGGAGTCGAACCGACGACATCTTGCATGCCATGCAAGCACTCTGCCAACTGAGTTACAGCCCCATAAACGAATTACAGATAAAATATATTGACAATACTAAATTAACTTACATTATATAAATACCGCTGAACAAAAATTTATTATATCTACAATCTTAAAGTAAAAATGACATATTACACTTTATTTGCTTTATTTAATTTAATAACATATCTATAATGATGATAATAGATAATATAATTATTAGAATAGATATTATACAATGAATAAAATGCTATATAAATAACAGCAAGTATACTGAATATAACTAAGCAAATATATTCTATAATTTATAGTAAACAGCATACAAATGTCAAGTGTTTTTTTATTTAAGTTTCGTTTATATGTTTTTAAAAATTTAATGAATTCTAAAAACAAAAGTGAAAACAGAAAATTATCAAAATTGACGATGTTGCAACAATAAAAGTTTTCGGTTATAAAAGATATTTTTGTTGCGAAGGTTTGAAATATTTTCATTAATTATTAATTATGAAAATGAATCCGTGTTTTTAGATATTTGGAGTTTCTGGATTTCGGGATGTATTAACCGTAATTTATAAATAAATTATTCTAATTTCTATATAAGAACTATTCTATTAAAGACTATGTTATTGAACGCTGCATTATTTTGGAATATTATGGACTGGACGGCTTTTTTCTTTACTCTGCTCGGGGTGTATTTATTAAGCGAATATAAAAGGTCTGGGTTCCTCATTAACGGAGTCGGCTCTGTTTTATGGGTTATGATAGGATTACATTCAAAATTGGAAGGTTTACTTGTTTTAAATATTGTTTTGTTTATTTTATACATTAAAGGTTATTTAAAGTGGCAAAAATAACGCAAAGTTAAATATTATAGCTTGCAAATATAATTCACCTTTCCTTTATAACGCAAGGCGCAAATTTTACTTTATCGTTTAAATTGCCTATCCCTGAAATATCAAGAATATCCTCTCTTGATGAGTTAAAAAAATTAGTTTTTAATATTTCCCCTGTTTTAAAGCAGTAATAAATTTTTTGAGCTTTAAATTTTCTATATAAAGCATATTCCTCAATATCGACTCGTGCGCCGGAAAAGACGAGCGATCCGCAATTTTCAAAAAATTCGCTATAATTATTATAGTCTTCCCTTTTTAAACTTTCATCGTAAGAACTATTTTCTTTAAGACTGTAATAAATATATCCTGCTATTATATTTTTCTCCATTTTTATTCTTGGATATTATGATATGTTTGTATTTTTTGTTTCATAATTTTTTTTCAAAGTAACTAATTATGTTATTGATATATCATAATTAATATACCAATGTACTATTTTCACATTCTGTATCATTATACCATTTATAAGTGATAAATATCAATTCAAAATTGCGGTTTCTGCGACGGTTTTTGCGGTTGTATTGTTGTTATATAAAAAAATATTAGAACATTGGATCGTCTTTTAGAATAAATAATTTTAAAAATGACGAAATAAATGTGCGGGTGCGCGCTTATGACCCGGTTGCGATGCGCGAAGCACGGTCCATCTATGGCGAGCGGGACGATTTCACCCTGTGCTCCTCGGCCATGGAGACGCTTGAGGGTTGCGACGCTTTGGCGATCGTCACGGAATGGCCGGAATTTCGCAGTCCGGACCTGGAGGCCATGGCACGGACAATGCGTGCGCCCGTGATGTTCGATGGCCGAAATCTGTACGATGCGACGATGCTGAAGGGGCTCGGCTGGCGCTACTACGCCATCGGGCGGGGCGAGACGGGACAGGTCTGCGCGCGTATCGACACCGCGGACCGGAGCGGCTCGGAGCGTAGCGTCGTGGCGGCCTGAAGGAGCGGTGTCGCGTATCGGCCGGCGGTGCATCATGCGAACATCGGATCGGCGTGAGGGTTGAACGCGTCGCCGTCAGCGCCATTCGACCGACATCGGCAGTTCCGAGCGCAGGCGCTAGTTGATGCGCGCCTCGATCTGCGGTGGTGCCTCGTCGGCCGGGATCGAAATGCTCCGGGTCGCTCCAGTAGCGGGGATGGCGGTGCAGGAATTAGGGGCCGATCAGCACATTCGTTCCCGCCGGCAGGGAACCCCGAGCAGCACATCCGGATTGATGGCGCGCCTGCCGAATCGCCAACGCGTTCCGTAGCATCAAGCGGTCAGCGGCTCGATCAGACTCGGGTCGTCGTTGCGCGGGCTGTTCACCCGCAGGTCTACCGGATGGGCGCCCATGCGCGGTGCAGGATAGGCGCCGAGGAGCGCGTGGGCCTGCTGCGGGGAGCCATCGAGCCACCCGGAAAACTGATCAGGGGCGAGAATCGCCGGCATGCGGCCTGGATGCGCGCCGGCATTGTGGATTTTGTGCAGCAATTCGTTGGCCGGCAGGGTAATGATGGCGCAGCTCTCGATGACTGCGCCGTCGGCCGACACGCTGCGGTCCCATATACTTGCGAACCCGAATAGCGGCTCGTCGGCAAGATGGATGAAGTAGGGCTGCTTGCGCCCGGTGCTCTCCAGGTGCCATTCGTAGAAGCCCGAGGCGAGCTGTACGCAACGCTGACCGCGCTTCCAGGGGCCGCGCCATGCCGGTCCGCTCGTGAGCTTCTCGATCGTGGCATTGATGGTCGAGTATTTCGGCGGTACGCCGTGGGCGAAGAAGGGGATCAGTCCCCAGCGCATCATCACTCCCTCGTGTATCCCGTCTGCCGCTCGGACCACTGGTACGGATTGCGACGGAGCGACGTTGTAACGCGCCGAGAATTCCCAATGCACGCGGCCGAGTTGCAGTGCCCGCTCGAATTTCGCCTGCTGAGCCAGAATGTAACGCCCGCACATCAGCGCACTGTAGCCGAACGTCGTCCGAGCGACCATCGGCCTGTCGCAGTTCGCTTGCGCGAGGAGCAAGGTGCCTTCGGTCAATCAATGCGTTGCGTCATCCAGTGCTGCAGGACCACCGGTGCTGCATGGACAGCGCACCGTCCGGCGGGAAAAGCTACGTCATGGCATTGCCGCTCGGTCCCTCGACTCGCTTGTCCGATCACCCCGATGCGCTGGTGGAACTGCGGTGCGGGGCGTGTGGACATCAGCGCGACGTTCGCGTCGACGCGCTCGCGCGCGTGGCCGGCTGGAACGCTCCGCTCGCGCAGCGACTGGAGCGTTTCCGCTGTTCGCGTTGCGGTGCGCGTCGGGTCGAAATTCGTTTCGGCTATGAGCGCAAGCCTCGAGGCTGGGTGAAAAACGCCTAGCGCGTCGCCCACGAACGCACGGATTGATGCCGCTCACGCCGGACGACGACGGCCCTGCTTCGCCACAATCTGCGCGAGGCCGCTCAATTCGGTGGCGACCTCGCCAAGTAGATCGTCCGTGGAGACCAGTCCAAGGAGACGCCCCTCGCGATCGACCACGGGGGCTCTGCGTACACAGCGCGCCTGCAGGTGGCGGATCGCGCTCGCGATAGAGTCCTCGGCATCGAGTACCAGGGGCGTATGAGTCATGACATCCGCGACATGCAAGGCCGACAGCGCGCTCGAGCGACCGAGGCGGGCCCGTACGATGTCCCGGTCGGTGATGATACCGGC
>JAKAFU010000055.1 GCA_021825865.1 bacterium | reverse complement strand
TCCGATCATCCCTTCCGTTGATGCAAAAATCGCTGTCTATATCAGGCATGCTTATTCTTTCCGGATTTAAAAACCTTTCAAACAGTAAGTCGTATTTTATAGGGTCAATATCAGTAATTTTTAAACAATATGCGACTAGACTTCCGGCTGCAGAACCTCTTCCCGGTCCAACAGGAATATCGTGTTCTTTTGAATATTTGATAAAATCGGAAACTATTAAAAAATATCCGGCAAACTTAGATTTTTTTATTACGTCTATTTCACGTTCAAATCTCTGCCTGTATTCTTCTATACGCGGTTTATAGACCTCTTTGCCGTTTATTCTTTCTTCAAATCCTTCTCTGGCGTCGCGTTCAAACAATTCTTCCATATTTTCGCTATTTTCGGCAGCAGGAATGTCATCGCCGTTAACAGCCGCTTTTGATATATTAGTGCCGTCTGCGCTGTCATTGACGGTTTTCTTTGGTTTATAAGCCGGAAAATGAAATTCGCCCAATTTGAAATTAAAATTAATTTTATCGGACAAATCGGCAGAATTTGTTAACACTGACTCCGGATAATCCGAAAACGCATCGTACATTTCAGGCGCAGATTTAAAGTAAAGGTCTTTGGTCGTGAATCTCATCCTGTCGTTATCATCTACTTTTTTACCGGTCTGTATGCATAATAAAATATCATGAGCCTCATAATCTTCTTTTAATAAATAATGGCAATCGTTCGTCGCAACCACGGGTATGGAATATTTCTGCCCTAATTCAAGCAGTACTTTATTTATAACATTTTGTTCTTTAATTCCATTTTCCTGAACTTCCAGATAAAACCTGTCGTTATTAAAAACTTTAGAAAAAAACTGAACGCTTTTAACAGTTTCTTCAATGTTTCCGGATAAAATTTTTTGCGGAATTTCGCCCTTAAGACAGGCGCTTAACGCAAAAAGTCCTTTGTTGTATTCCTGTAAAATTTCCTTGTCTATGCGCGGTTTATAGTAAAACCCTTCTAGATAAGCTTTTGATACAAGTTTGCATAAATTTTTATATCCTTCGTCGTTCATGGCAAGAAGAATCAGATGATAAGAATGCTTCTCGTTCTGATTTTTAGCAAGCCTTGAACCGGGAGCAACATACACTTCGCATCCTATAATAGGTTTTACTCCTTTTTTTACGGCTTTTTCATAAAACTCCAGCGCTCCGAATAAATTGCCGTGGTCGGTAATGGCAACGGAAGGCATATTAAATTCTATAGATTTATTTATTATATCATCTATTTTATTTGCGCCGTCAAGCAGACTATATTGCGAATGAAGATGGAGATGCGCAAATTTTAAAGCCGCTGCCGCTTTATTTGCAGCATCGGTAACGTTTACGGCAGCAGAATTTTCTATATTAGTTTTATTAATTACGGCGGTATCCATTTTTTTTATTTTTATTTTCGGTTATATTAGTTACGAACTAATCTTTTTACTCCCACTCTATGGTAGAAGGCGGTTTTGAAGATATATCGTAAACAACCCTGTTAACACCTTTGACTTCGGATATGATTCTTGAAGATATCTGCCTTAATATTTCATAGTCTAACTGTGCAAAATCTGCGGTCATTCCGTCCAGCGATGTCACGGCCCTTATAGCTATTAAAGATTCGTAACTCCTTTTATCGCCCATAACGCCGACTGTTTTAACCGGAATAATTACCGGAAAAGACTGCCATATTTTATTATAAAGGTTATTTTTTTTAATCTCTTCGGCTACTATTGTATCGGCTTTTCTCAACATTTTCAAACTGTTCCCCGTCACTTCGCCGATAACCCTTATTGCAAGCCCTGGTCCGGGAAAAGGCTGTCTTTCCGTTATTGCATCAGGAATATTTAGTTTTTTGCCTATTAAACGGACTTCGTCTTTAAATAATTCTCTCAGCGGTTCTATCAGCTTAAAATTAAATTTTTTGGGAAGTCCGCCGACATTATGATGACTTTTAATTATGCTTGAAGAACCATAAACGGGGACGGATTCTATGACGTCCGGATAAAGGGTCCCCTGAACTAAAAATTTTGCATTTTTTATCTTATCGGCTTCTTTTTCAAAAATATTAATAAATAATTTTCCTATGATTTTTCTTTTTTTCTCAGGGTCGCTTACGCCTTTTAAAGCGCTTAAAAATATTTTTTCGGCTTTTACCAATTTTACGTTTAAAGATAAATTTTCCTTATAAAATTTAAAAACATCCCTTGCTTCATTTTCTCTTAAAAGACCGTTATCTACAAAAATGCAGACAAGTTTATCGCCTATTGCCCTGCTTACTAATACTGCAGCTACGGTGGAATCTACGCCGCCGGATAATGCGCATATGGCATTATTACCGTTATTGCCGGAAGATATTTCCGTTTTAATCTCTTTAATCTTATCTTCAATGAAATCTGATAATTTCCAATCTTTTTTAACTTCTGCAATATCAAACAAAAAATTATTTAATATTTTATGTCCGCATATTGTATGCGCAACTTCAGGATGAAATTGAAGACCGTATATTTTTTTTTCTTTATTTTCGAAAGAAGCAATATTGCCGTTTCCAGTTTTTGAGGTAATAATAAAATCATTCGGAGGCGAAACTATTATATCGCCATGGCTCATCCATACCGGGTCATCATCGCCGCATCCGGCAAATAATTTGCTTTTTTTTGTAATTTCCAGTTTTGAATAACCGTATTCTCTATTTTTTGCGGGTTTTACTTCACCGGATAATAAATAGGCGATAAGCTGCATGCCATAGCATATACCGAGAAAAGGCACATCTATTTTAAATATTTCATTTGATATTAGAGGCGCACCTTTATCATAAACAGAAGACGGACCGCCGGAAAGAATGATAGCCGCAGGATTAAAATCTTTTATTTTTTCTATCCGGCTTGAAAAAGGATATATTTCGCAATAAATACCGCTTTCTCTGACTTTTCTCGCTATAAGCTGCGTATATTGCGAACCAAAATCTATTATTAATACTTTTGACGAATTTACCTTCATATTTTATTATAATTTATTTTATATATATGATATTATATAAGCTGTTTTTATTGTATATAATTTGTTTCATTATAATTTTATAATTATATTATATTATACTAAAACTATAATAAATAATTTAAGTTATCTGCTATATTTTTAATATTTAATATAACAACTAACCTTAATCAAATCTGCGCTTAATTAATCAAGTCTGTAATCAAATAAGTCTGTAATTCTATAATCAGTCAAGTCTGTAATTTGGCGCTTCTTTAGTAATTATAACATCATGTACATGGCTTTCTCTCAGTCCGGAAGAGGTAATTTTCATAAATTTCGTTTTTGTTCTCATTTCTTCTATTGAATGTACGCCGGAATACCCCATACCTGCCCTTAATCCTCCGATTAATTGATGTATAGTTTCCGATAAATTACCTTTATAAGGAACTCTCCCCTCAATTCCTTCAGGGACAAACTTAGATTCTTCGGACTGGTGAGACTGAAAATATCTGTCCTTAGAGCCGTTAACCATAGCACCCAACGAACCCATTCCTCTGTAAACTTTATAACTTCTGCCCTGATAAATTATAGTTTCTCCGGGACTTTCTTCGGTTCCTGCAAAAAGATTACCCATCATAACAGAATTTGCCCCTGCTGCCAGAGCTTTGCAAATATCTCCGGAAAACTTAATACCGCCGTCAGATATGACGGGAATACCATATTTTTCATAAATTAAAGAACATTCCATGACCGCCGAAAGCTGAGGAACGCCGACACCTGCAATAATTCTGGTAGTGCATATCGAACCCGGCCCGATTCCTACTTTAATTGCGTCTATTCCGGCTTTAGCAAGCGCTTCAGCGGCATCGTAAGTTGCAATATTCCCTGCGATTAATTCACAATTAAAATTCTTTTTTATATATTTTATCATATCTATAACACCTTTGGAATAGCCGTGAGCAGTATCTATAACTATGGCATCGGCTTCGGCTTCAAGCAGAGCGGCAACTCTTTTTTCCGTTTCTTTTGAAGTTCCTACCGCGGCAGCGGCTCTCAGTCTTCCAAGCGAATCTTTGCAGGCGCTGGGGTATTTCTTAATTTTCTCTATGTCTTTAATAGTTATTAAACCTTTCAAATTATAATTTTTATCGACTACAAGAAGTTTTTCTATTTTTCTTTCGTGCAGTATCTTTTTGGCTTCTTCCAGCGTAGTGCCGACCGGTACTGTTATAAGATTTTCTTTAGTCATAATATTTTCTATTTTTTCGTTTGCATTTTCTACAAATCTTAAATCCCTATTAGTCAAAATACCGACAAGTTTTTTGTCCATTACTACCGGCAAACCTGAAATCATATATTTTTTCATTAAATCCAAGGCATGAGCAACCGTCTGCTCGGCAAAAACGGTAACCGGATTAGTTATCATACCGCTTTCAGATTTCTTAACTTTATCTACTTCGGTTTTTTGTTCTTCAACGGTCATATTTTTATGAATAACGCCTATGCCGCCTTCTCGGGCAATAGCTATTGCAGTCCTTGATTCTGTTACCGTGTCCATCGCAGCGCTTACAAAAGGTATGCTTAAATTTATATTTCTGGAAAATTTTGTTTTAATATCCACATCTTTAGGCAAAATATCGGAATAATCAGGCACAATTAAAACGTCATCAAAACTTAATGCTTCTTTAATGATATTTTTCATATGATTCCCTCTTAATTTTTATGATTAAATTTGATTGCTTTAAATTATATTTTATTTATTTTACTTATTATATATATTTATATTTTTATACTTTATCGATAATATTTTAGTTATATTTTATTTAGTTTATATTTATTTATATTTATTGCTTTTGTATTTTATAGATAATATTTTAGTTATATTTTATTTTTGCATTTTTATACTTTTATATTTATATTATATTATCTTTAATTATCTTTCTGCGCTTTAGACATCTGCTATAGATTTCTCATACGTGATAAGACCTTCAAGCAGACTGCATTCAGAATCCGTTATGTGCGAAGCGTTAAAAAAATCCATACTTTTTAGGCAAATTGCCGTGCCTGCAATTACCAAATCTTCCCTTCCATGCTCAATACCTGTTATATTATATCTTTCTTTATTATTTGAACTGCAAAAATTTTTATATATATTTTTAATATTTTCTTTGTTTATTTTATAACCGTGGATTTTTTCTCTGGAATAATCTTCAAGCTGCATATCCACCATAGCAATAGTCGTTATCGTACCGGCGGTGCCTAAAAGGCTCAGAGGCTGCTGAAAATTATATCCGGAAGTTAATAACTCGTTTTTCAAAATATTTATACTGTTTTCTATATATGCTTCCATATTTAATATTTCATTTAATTCAGGCGGGTCAGATTTTAAAAATTCATCCGTAAGATGAATAGCTCCGATATTAATACTTTTTTTCCATAACGGCAGACCGTCTTTGCAGCAAATATACTCGGTAGAACCGCCGCCTATGTCGATAGCGTAAAAATTTTTCAATCCGTCAAAACAATTCTCTATGCCGGATAACGTAATTTCGGCTTCTTTTTCTCCGTTTATTATATTGACTTTAATATGAAATTCGTCATATATTTTAGATGCTACGGCTTTTCCGTTCGGGGCATCTCTCATAACGCTTGTGCCTGTTGCAATAACATCTTCCGGATTTATATTATAGCGCCGGATGATACCGGAGTAATAGGTCAATACCTTCATCGCCCTGTCGACAGCAGATTGATTAATAATCCCGGTCTTTTTAAAATTTTCCCCGAGTCTGACGATTTTCATATCGACAAACAGAGGTCTCAAAACGTCTTTTTTTGATTCTGCGATAATGCATCTTACTGTGTTGGTTCCAATGTCTATTGCAGCAAACATTATATATATCCTATAATAAACACATTGACACGCTCCCTATTGCTAAAGCAAGGGGTGAGATTCGCGCTGTATTTCGTTTCCAGTATTGACGTCAACCTGCCCAGGTCTGCTCCAAGAGAAGATGCTTCCTCTTAATATTAGCAATATCCGGCT
>JAKAFU010000054.1 GCA_021825865.1 bacterium | reverse complement strand
CGATCTTTAGAAGAATACGGCAGGGAAGCTCTTATAAGATATTCCGGCAGCGATGCAAGAATAATGTTGAATGCTCTTGAAACAGCCATAAATACAGCTAAACCGGATATCAATAATGATAAAATTGAACTTGACGCAGCGAAAATAGAAGAGGCTTATTTAAGAACATCAAAATATGATAAAACAGGTGAAGAGCATTACAATACTATCTCCGCTTTTATAAAAAGTTTAAGGGGCAGCGATCCCGACGGAGCTGTTTTCTGGCTTGCTAAAATGCTTGATTCAGGAGAAGATGTTAAATTTATTGCAAGAAGAATGGTTATTTTAGCATCGGAAGATGTCGGCAATGCAGAACCTGATGCATTAAATCTGGCGGTTAGCTGCTTTAACGCTGTAAATGCAATAGGCATGCCGGAGGCGAGAATTATTTTATCACAGGCGGCAACATATCTTGCAAGCTGTCCTAAATCAAACGCAAGCTATCTTGCTATAGACTCGGCGCTAAACGATGTGAAAAAATTCCCCGGACTAACCGTTCCGCTTCACTTGAGAAATGCGCCTACAAAACTTATGAAAGAACTTGATTATCATAAAGGATACAGATACGACCACAATTATGAAAACCATTTTGCAAAACAGAAATATCTTCCTGAAGAACTTTCAAATAAAATATACTATCGGCCTGAAGATATCGGCAAGGAAAAAGAAATCAAAATACGTCTTAAAGCATTATGGGGAGAAAACAAGAATTACTGAAAATAAAAAGGATGACAACCTAAAATTAAAAGGCTATATGATTTTATTTTTTTTGCGTTTTTCAATTATTATTTCGCTCCAAATTGATCGCACGCATCAATTACGTATCTTATAAATGCGACGCTCGGTCCTCCGCCCATAAGAGCTGCCACAAATGCAGCCTCTATTATTTCCGGTCTTGACGCTTTATGTGAAATAGCATTTTTTACATGAAAAGCGACGCAGTACTCGCATTGCGATTTTACCGATAATGCAATAGATATTAATTCTTTAGTTTTTGCGTCTAATGCCCCGCTCTTTTCAGCTTGCTTAAAAAATCCCATAAAAGAATTTGTATATTCCGGATAATCTTTTCCAAGTTCGTTCATTAAATCAATAAATCTGTCATATGCCATGTTCATGTCGATTTTCATTTCTTTCGGTTCCATTTTAGCCTCCTGATATTATTTGAGTATTATATATAACATATATAAGAATATATTATATATATAGCATTATTTATTGATTAATCTGTATAAAGTTCTCACGGATAGTATATAATATTATATATAGCATTATTTATTGATTAATCTGTATAAAGTTCTCATGGATAATATATAATATTATATATAGTATTATATATTAATTAAATCGATATAAATTTTTCACAGCTTAATATGTATTATAAAAATGATAATATTATTATCAATATAATTCTATATTATATATTTGCAATGTGATTTTTCTCTAAAAATATAATATATCATAAATTTAAATTTATCAATACAGTTATGATAAATACAGTTATGATAAATCGCTAAATATAATAGATTTAAAGAAAATATAAAAAAATATAGAATAGAATCCCACGGGATTTGCGGTTTGATATTTTTCACTTGACAAACAGCACAGTTGTTTCCATAGAGGTATGAAAAAATCTTTAGATGTGTTATAATTAAAACAAGGTTTACGATAAAAATATATAAATGGCAAAATTAACATATATTAAATGAACTATTTAAAAAAATTAACGTATATAAAATTAACTGTATAAAACTAAGTCTTAAATAATAATTTAAAATATAATATATAATATAAAGATATTAATTAATACAAAAAATAAATGGGGTCAAAATCATGAAACTTTTGAATAAAGCCGTTTCCGTAGCGCAAAATGCTGCAAAAGCTTTTAATAGGGTGCTCTATAAGTTTTTAGTTAAAACTCCTGCATTAAATTCGGCGGAGTATTTGCTTAAATATAAAAAACATATCATGTTTCTTACCGTTTTTATGCTATTTGCGCTTAACTTTAGCGGCTGTGGAACATATCAGATGCCTTCAGCCTATTCCGCCGGTTTTATAAGCGTATCAACACCGAGTTTTGCTTTTTCTTTCGGTCAGGGGGTTAATGCGTACTATTATCCGCCTTTTCAAACTTATATTTACGGATATAACGGATACTATTACAGATGGTTTAATAATAGTTGGATTTATGCAAGCGCTTATTCCGGTCCGTGGTTTCAACTGCCCCCGACTGCTGTTTTGCCGTCTCCGCTGCTTTATGGTCCCCCTCCGCCTGTAGTCACTTATAGACCTTATTTTATGTGGTGGAGAAGAAATATAGGTCCATGGTACAGAGTATATCATCCGGGGTGGTGGGTAAGGCACAGCGCGTATTTAAGGCATTATGACTTGTGGCGTTCTCATGCAGCGAGGTTTTATGCAAACCATCCGTTTAACAGATGGAAGATGAGAAGAATCTTTAATATAAAACGCAGAGAAAGAGAAAAATATTTCAGAAGAAGAATGAAAGCATATAAACGCAATCAAAATAATAGGCGCAGATTTTATAGGCATAGACATTAGAAAAATACTATATACAATTGCAATAGGGGGCAGCGTACAGGCAACGAAATGGCGAAATGACAGTCTGATACGCTGCACCCGTTTGTCAATATAATTTTTAATCTGCTGCTTCCTTTTTCATTTTCTTTTTACTCTTTTAAATAATTATATTTATATACAATGCTTCGTCAGCTATATAAAGATACACGGCCGCTGTTATACATTGCTCTATCCTCATATGCTGGACGGCGCATTAACATTATATTTTATTAGTGCAGCTTTATATTTTTTTTATCAGCTTTATTACGTAATTTTATTATATTCAATAAAATCATGTATATTCCTAATTATTTTTTTAAAAAAATTATGTATGTAAAACTCTATCTTAAAAATAAAAAAAGTATCATTTATAATTTTACAGCCTCTGTTAATTCATTCCCGCAAATTCAATAACAAAAAAAGTAAATGTAAAAAACATTAATAACTTAATCGGATTGCACATTTTTTAATCAATTTATTAATTTTTTATATTTCTTATGTTTTTTTCTGCTCCCCCGTTATATTTTATTCTGTATTATATGTTGTATTGTATTATATTGTATCCCGGTCTTGTATTGTTATCTATTTTATTATACAATAATAATATAAATAAATCTGATTAACATAAATCAAAAAAGAATAAAAATGTCCGGTATTCTTATTTTCGATACGGAAACTACCGATGCTTCAGAACCTGTTCTGATAGAAGCCGCAGGTATTTACATAGAAGGCAGTCCGTTTGATAAACAGCATAATGTATTCACTCAAAGGTATAATCCTGAAAAGCCTATAAGTTATGGAGCTATGGCTACGCATCATATATTAGACGAAGAGCTTGTCGGCTGTCCTAAATCATCCGAGTTTAAATTAAACGTTAACGTTAAGTATTTAATAGGGCACAATATAGATTTTGACTGGTCTGTTATAGGCAAACCGCCTGTGAAGAGAATAGATACGCTTGCTATGGCAAGAGCCGTTTATCCGGAGTTGGATTCTCACGGTCTTATAGCCTTGAGTTACGCTCTATGCGATGTAAATAAAAGGAAACAATTAAGAGAAGTATTAAAAAACGCTCATAGCGCTTTAACAGATGTAAAATTATGTTTAAGCGTTTTAAGAAATATTTTGCAAAAAATGGATTTGCATAAATGGTCTGATATTTATGCTTTTTCGGAAGAATCAAGAATACCTAAGATAATGCCGTTCGGGAAGCATAAAGGCATTGCTATAAAAGCTCTTCCGGATGATTATAAAATATGGTTAAGAAAACAGCCGAATGTTGACGAATATTTATTGAAGGCGCTGAATGCTGCTGAATAAAAATAGATAAAATAACTAAATAGTATTAAATTATAATTAAATATAATTCTAAATAAAACTGAATTGTAACTCAATAAAACAAAATTAAGACTAAATTATAATTAAATATAACTAAATAAAGCTAAATGCAATAATTAAATTTTAACGGCTGCAAAATAATTACTATTATGGTTATGGACTTATTTCAAGACTTTTATTTGAATATTGAACTTTTTCATCCGGAAGCCGTTATGCCTATTCGCAGTATTAACGGAGACGCCGGATTAGATTTATGCGTTTGTGAAAAGACTGTTTTAAGACCTAATGTTTTAATTAAAGCGCATATAGGCATTAAAATTGAATTTCCGATAGGTTACGCCGCTATTATAAAAGAAAAATCGGGATTGGCTTTGAAAGGCATTGAAATTAAAGGCGGGATTATAGACCACGAATATAGGGGTGAGGTGCTCGTTTTAGCTAAAAATAAATCAACATCCCCTATAATATTGGAAACAGGAAATAAGATAGCCCAGATGTTAATAATGCCGGTCTGGACCGGCGAGCCTTTACAGGTAGGAAAAGTGAATAAAAATACTGTAAGAAAAGATAACGGATTCGGTTCGACGGGGAAATAGAAAAATAAAATTAAGATTAACATATTAAATTAAATTAAATCGTAAATTAAACCTGCCCGTATTTTTTTTTAAGTATAACTGGTAAAAATTTTAAAAATACGATATATATAATAAAGGCAGAATCAATTTAATAAAAAATTATATTTACAAATTGGTGCAATCTAGTGAGCAAAAAGATAAATGAAATGTTTTCGAGGATATATAAAAAATATGATTTTATGGACCATATTTTAAGCTGTAATGTAGATATTTTCTGGAGAAAAAAAGCAGTAGATGAAACCTTAAAAGGCTTAAAAAGTCATAAAAGCTATAAATTACTCGATGTCGCATCAGGAACGGGAGACCTTGCAATTGAAATAAAACGTGCCGCCGTCAAAAAAAAGCGGGGTGAAGATATAGATATATATGCTATAGATTCAAACAGCGATATGCTTAATGTAGCCATTAATAAAGCAAAAAAGATGAATTTGCCCATACATTTCAAAGTAGGCGATGCTCTGGCAATTGATTTTCCTTCCGACAACTTTGATTTACTTACAAGCTCATTTGCGTTAAGAGATTTTGACGATTTAGAGAAATTCATTCAAGAGGCAAACAGAGTATTAAAAAAAAGTGCAAAGATTGTGCTTATGGATATGTCCGATCCGGAAGGCAAATTTTCTAAGCTGTTTTTTAATCTATATGCAAAAATTATGATTTTAGAAGATTCTTTAGTGGATAAAGATGCTTACTCATTCTTGATTAACAGCATACGTTCATTTGACGAGCAAAGATTAATAAATATTATGAAAAACAAAGGCTTTAAAAATATAAAGGTTGCCAAACTTTGTCCGTATGTAACTTTTTTATTAACGGCTGAAAAATCTCAATGAGTGTTTTGACGAAAGAAAGGAAAAATTTGAACGAATGGAAAAAATAATATATGATTTTTAAATTAACATTTTTAATTGAACTAAACAAATAAATATTAGTTAATTAATTAACTAATTAATTAACTAACTAACTAACTAAATAAACAGGAGATTATTGTATGAAAAATATTGAAATGAACGTTGCCGGCGATGTTTTAACAATTAAGGTTGACCTTTCCAAGACATTCGGCAAATCCGGCAGCGGCAAATCAACTATTATCGCTTCTACGGAAGGCAATGTATCAGTACCGGGCAAGGAGGAAGTAAAAATCGGATTAAACGTTTATACTAAGTAAAGTTAATCGACCCCGTACGCTCGCTCTATGGAACAGTTTCAGTACCGCATTAAACGTTTATAGTAAGCAGGGTTAATAATAACAATAATTAATTAATCTGAGAAAAAGATAGTATAAACCGTTCTTAAAAATGATATTTGTTTGTTGAAATAATAAAGGACAATAAAATAATTTTATGTTTCTTTATAAATAAATTAATTTTTAACCCGACACTTCACCGCTTTTTTATTGCAAATCGGACTTATCCAAATTATTAATTTATTAAAAAAACAGATTCAAGCACTTTTCCCCGTCATTTTTTTCTGAAATGTAAGATAATAGCTTACAAACTAA
>JAKAFU010000025.1 GCA_021825865.1 bacterium | reverse complement strand
ATAATAAACACATTAACACGCTCCCTATTGCTAAAGCAAGGGGTGAGATTCGCGCTGTATTTCGTTTCCAGTATTGACGTCAACCTGCCCAGGTCTGCTCCAAGAGAAGATGCTTCCTCTTAATATTAGCAATATCCGGCTGTTGCCGTTAATAGAGGCGAAGTTGGATTAAATATTTTTGCTTTCGTTCCTATAGTTTTTAACATAGTTTATGTAATTTTGAGCGGATGAACTTATTGATTCTATATCTTTTTGCGTGAGATTTTTTTTTACGATACCGGGTACTCCGGCGACAAGACTGCCTTCCGGAACGACAAAACCCTCTTTTATAACCGTACCGGCTGCTATTACGCAATTATTGCCTATTACTGCTCCGGTTAAGACTATCGCCCCGATTCCTATTAAACAATTGTCTCCTATAGAACACCCGTGCAGGTTAACGCTATGACCTACGGTAACGTTATTTCCTATAATCAGAGGTCCCGTATCGTGTTGGACATGCAGAACGCTGTTATCCTGAATATTTGTTCTTTCGCCTATTTTTATATAATTTACGTCCCCTCTTATAACCGAACCGTACCAAACACTTGAATCTTTTTTGATTTCAACGTCGCCTACTATTGTTATATTGGCGCAAAGATAAACAGATTCGTGAATACTTGGAATTTTATTTAAATAACTGTTAATAATCATTTATAATCCTCCATTTTTATTATATTATATTATATATAATAGCTAAGGTAAATTTAAAAAATTATTATCTGTTTTTATTTTAATTAATTCAAATTTAAAAAGTTATTATCTGTTTTTATTTTAATTAATTCAAATTTAAAAAGTTATTGTCTGTTTTTTTCTGCTTATGTTTTTATCTTTTTTTTAATATAATAATCAATTATAATTTATACTATGGAACTCAATAAAATAAAAGAAATATTACAAACAGGTCTTTCAGAAGAAAACTTAATATTACTTTTACCTGAAATTATTATAAATTTAGAAATAGACCCTTTCCTGATATATACTTTAAGGTCAGTATTTTTAGACATCATTTCGCTTTATGAAGAAACCGGAAAATCAGAACCGGTTCAATCGCAAAATAATAATAAAGTAAGCAGTATATCTAATTTTATAGTTAAACAAAAAGCTAACGCTTATTTAAAAGGTATTATTATAAAAATAATAGACCTTGTCATAATAGATGCTCCTCTAGAAATAAAATATAAGGAAGCAACGCTGCTCATCACCAGTTTGATAGATTTGGAGTTTAAAGAACTTTGATTAATTAGGGACCGATGTCATCTGCTATCTCTTTTGCTATCCTTTTTGCTTCCAGCACATCACCGATATTATCTATTTCAAAAGGGATATGTCTTTCCATGACCTCTTTTACTTTCTCGGCAATTTCCGTAAAATTAATATTTCCTTCAAGAAATTTTTTTACAAAAAATTCATTAGCTTCGCTGAAAACACACGGCATACTTTTTTTTATTTTTAATGCATTTCTTGCAAGCAGTATGAAAGGAAATTTTTGCAAATCCGGTTCAAAAAATTGCAGGCTGCCTATTTTAGCAATATCAATAGAATTCATTAAACCGTTTAATCTCTCCGGATAAGACAATGCATAACCTATGGGTCCTTTCATATCGGCATCGGCAAGCTGAGCCAGTATCGTTCCGTCATGAAATTCAACCATAGAATGAATAACCGCCTGCGGATGGACGACAACATCTATAGCATTTTCTTCAACGCCGAATAAATAATGCGCTTCTATTATTTCCAATCCCTTATTTGCTAAAGTAGATGAATCAATGGTAATTTTTTCTCCCATTTTCCATTTGGGATGATTTAAAGCCATTTCTTTTGTAACGCTGCTTAATTTTTCATATTCAGTATTAAGAAAAGGGCCGCCTGAAGCGGTTAAAATAAGCTTTTTCAAATCTTTTTTAAGACCGCAGCTTAAACATTGAAAGATAGCGGAATGCTCCGAATCTACCGGAATTATCTTTGAATTTGTTTTTTTTGAAAGTTTTATTAGAATATCGCCTGCGGTGACCAAAGATTCTTTATTTGCAAGAGCTATATCCTTTCCTGCAAGTATAGTATAATACGAAGCTAAAAGTCCCGAAGAACCGCTTATAGAGTTAAGAACGATATCTATGCCGTCAGATTCGATTATTTCCTTTAAGTCTTTATCTTCATAAAATACGGCGGCGTTTACGGAATTTTTTTTAAAATTTATTCTTGCGTTTAACGCCTCATTTTTATCGGGAATAAAACAATATTCAGGCGTTAGCTTTATAGCCTGTTCTAATAAAATTTCAGAATAATGGCCAGCAGAAATTGCATTTACCTTAAGCTTATCAGGATATTTCAATGCTACTTCCGCAGCTGCCCTGCCTATCGAACCTGTTGAACCTGCTATGAATATTTTTTTTAAATTAATTTCGGACACCGTTTTTACCAGTTTATTTGAATTATAAATGTTTATTAATTGTTTTATTTCCTGCTATCGGTTAGCAGTTAAAGTCAGATAAAAAACCATATAATAAAAAACAGGTGCTGCAAGGATTAAACTGTCTATTCTGTCAAGTATCCCGCCATGACCGGGGATAATACGTCCCGAATCTTTTTTACCGGCAATTCTTTTAATAAGAGATTCGGTTAAATCGCCGAACATTCCGACAATGGCAGCCATTCCGGCAATTAAAATATATATGAAAATATTTGTCCGTTCAAAATTATTACCTGCGAAAATTTTAAAAATAAACGCTGCGCCGATAGCTCCGGTAAAACCGCATATAGCGCCTTCGACTGTTTTCTTTGGACTTAAAGACGGATATAAAAGATGTTTTCCGAAATGCCTGCCGCCATAATACGCAAATATATCAGAAGCCCATATTATAACGAACAAAAGCAGCAGCAGCAGCCTGCCTTCGGTTAAATTAAATATTTTCACGATAAATGATAAAAAAAAGCCTGCATAGACAATAGAAAATATATCTAAATAAATACTGCGTCCGTTTTCTGAATTAAAGAATAAAACATTTTTTAGGAGCAATAAAAAAGACGACGCAAAAAAAACGGAAATAAATAAAGTTGCCGGCAAAAAAATATTTGAATAGGCTATAATAATAGACAATAAGGCAGGAATGATAAAAAAATCCGGTTTATTTAAATCCTGAATCAAAAACAGTTCATACGAAGAAATTGAAATTAATACTGCGCAAATAAAAAAAAATTCTGTGCTGTTAAGCAAGAAAATAGATAGAATAATTAAAATACCGAATGCTATGCCGGCGACAAACCTTTTAGAATCAAACTTTAATTTTCCCAAATCTTCTAATCCTTTTTTCGTAATTTTTAAGAGCGGATATTAGATTTTTTCTGCTAAAATCAGGCCACATTGTTTTAGTAAAATATAATTCGGTATATGCGAGCTGAAAAAGTAAAAAATTAGATATCCTTTCCTCTCCTCCGGTTCTGATTAATAAATCAGGGTCGGGGATATTTTTGGTGTAAAGATATGAAGAAAAAGTATCGTCATTTATAGAATCTAAGTTTTTTAGCTTGCCTTCTTTGAAATCTGACGCTATTTTAGCGGCAGAATCGATTATTTCTTCACGCGCGCCGTAGCTCAAAGCCAAAACCAAAAAAATATCGCTATAACCGGATGTTTTATCTATAGCGTCTAAAATATTTTTTTTTGCCGAATATGGAATTTTTTCAATATTCCCTATAATGCTAAAATTTATTTTATTTTTAATTAGCATAGGAAGTTCGGTTAAAATATACTGCTCTAGAAGGTGCATTAAAGAATCTACTTCTTTTTTTGGTCTCTGCCAATTTTCGGATGAAAATGCAAAAACCGTAAGATACTTAATTCCGAATTCTAATGAGGACTTCAGTATATTTCTTAATGAGTCAATTCCTTTTATATGCCCTTCTATCCTGTCTAAATTTTTTTTTTCCGCCCATCTTCCGTTACCGTCCATTATAATCGCAAGATGACGCGGTAAATTATCAAATATAATTTTTTCTTTCATTAGATTTCCATAATGTCTTTTTCTTTAGCTTTTGTAATTTTCGTTATTTCTTCTATATAGGAATCCGTGAGTTCCTGAACTTTTTTCTGCAGTTTAAATGATTTATCTTCTTCTATCGCTTTTTCTTTTTCGGCAGATTTTATCTTATCGTTAGCGGAGCGTCTGATATTGCGCAGCTCCTGTTTCATAGACTCTAACATCTTGCCTATTTGCTTATTAATATCTTTTCTTCTTTCTTCGGTAAGCTGCGGAATAAGTATTGTAATACTTTTGCCGTTATTTGAAGGATTTAGCGAGGGATCATGTTTTTGTATAGCCTTCTCTATGCTTGCAAGCGAACTTATATCATATGGTGTTATCATGATAGTTTTGCTTTCAGGAATGGAAACGGTTGCTAGCCGGATTAACGGGGACAGCGCTCCAAAATACTCAACCTTAACGTTATCTACTAATGCAGCCGATGCCCTGCCGGTTCTAATTCTGGAAAGCTCATTTTTATAGGCTTCTACAGCCTTAATCATATCTTTTGTCAGTACCGAAATTAATTCATTTTCGTCCATAAAATCATTCCTTTAAATAAAAAATAAATGTCTGAAGTGTTAATTATTTCTTCCGTTCTAAATTATTTTACTATTTAATTATTTAAATTTTTAGCGATAATTGTTCCTATAGATTCATTGCCCTTTACAACATTCAGCAAATTGCCTGCCGTTAATAAATTAAACACGATAATAGGCAGATTGTTATCCATACACATTGAAATAGAAGTTGAATCCATAACCCTCAAGTTTCTGTTTAAAACATCTATGTACGATAATTTTGAAAACTTAAGGGCATTCTTGTGAAGCAGCGGATCCATATCGTAAACTCCGTCAATTCTTGTAGCCTTTAATATAACATCTGCATGTATTTCCATCGCCCTTAAGGATGCAGCCGTATCAGTGGTAAAATAAGGGTTGCCGGTTCCAGCGCCAAAAATAACGACCCTTTTTTTCTCAAGATGTCTTATGGCTCTTCGCCTTATATACGGTTCTGCAACCTGCTGCATTGTTATTGCCGACTGAACCCTTGATATAACGCCTATATCCTCTAATCCTGCCTGCAGCGCAAGTGCGTTAATAACGGTTGCAAGCATGCCCATATAATCGGCTGAAGATCTTTCTATCCCCAAACCTTCGGATGACTGGCTGAATCCCCTGAATATATTGCCCCCGCCTATAACCACGGCAAGTTCTATACCAAGGTCGACAACAGATTTTATTTCTTGTGAAACAAAAAAAATTACCTTCGGGTCTATACCGTAGCCATTGTCTCCGGCAAGCGCTTCTCCGCTGACCTTTAGTAAAATACGATGATATGGCAGTTCGTTGCTCATTTATTTTTGCACCTGTTTATTTTATTCTCCAAGTTGAAATCTTGCAAATCTTTTAATTATTATATTTTCTCCAAGCTTTGCTACATTTTCGTCTACCAAAGAAGAAATGTTTTTAGAAGGTTCTTTTATAAACGGTTGTTCATACAAACATACTTCCTGAAAATATTTATCTAATTTTCCATCCACTATTTTTTCTTTAACTGCTTGCGGCTTATCCATTTTATTCAGCTGGTCTTTATATATCTCTCGTTCTTTTGCAATAATCTCCTCAGAAATGTTTTCCCTCTTTAAAAACAGGGGGTTTGCAGCCGCTATATGCATTGAAATATTCTTCGCAAGTTCGTGAAATTCATCGGTTCTTGCTACAAAATCTGTTTCACAGTTTATTTCTACGAGAACGCCTATGCGTCCGCCTGCATGTATATATGAAAAAACCAATCCTTCCTTGGTTTCTCTGGATGCTTTTTTTTGAGCCCGTGCAAGCCCTTTTTTTCTCAACGCTTCAACCGCCTTATCAATATCTCCGTTCGATTCTACAAGAGCATTTTTGCAATCTACAAAACCCGCTCCGGTCATGGAACGTAAATTTTTTACAAGTCCTGCATCAACATTGGGCGACTTTTCCAATTATAGTTTCCTCCGTTTTGAAAGATAATGTTTTATACAATCTTCATGTAATCTTTATATAATCTTTGGTAATTTTACTTTACCGGCATAAAATTAGCTGCTATATTAAATATTTTCAGCAATTTCTGCAGCTTCTTTTGCAACTTCTTTTATATCTTCTGTATTATTATTGCTAACGTCAATACCTTCATTTTCATTATTGCCTGTCCCTGTAAAGGTTTGTTCGTTAATATCGGCAATAGGAGCTTCTGAATTTTTTGTTCTGTTAAGTTTTGCCTCGTACATCGATTTTCCTTCTAAAACGGCATCTGCTATAATACCTGCTATTAATTTTATAGATCTTATCGCATCGTCATTTCCGGGAATAATATAGTCAACAGGAGTCGGGTCGGCATTTGTATCAACCATGCCGATTATCGGAATGTTAAGTCTATTCGATTCTTTCACCGCTATCTCTTCACGGTTGGTGTCCACAATAAAGAGTCCATCCGGCACTTTATTTAAATGCCTGATTCCGCCAAGAACTTTTTGAAGTTTTTCTATATCTCTATCCATTCTTCCCATTTCTTTTTTTGTAAATTTTGAAAATTCTTCAGAATTTTTTAAGGCTTCAAGCTCATTTAATCTTACTATAGAATATTTAATAGTAGAAAAATTGGTCAGCATACCGCCAAGCCATCTTTCAGTGACATATGGCATACCGCATCTTTGAGCTTCTTCGGTTATTATTGAAACGCTCTGTTTTTTTGTTCCGACAAAAAGAACGGTACCGCCTGTTTTAGTAATCTCAACGATTTTTTCGTATGCGGTTTTTAAATAAGGAAGCGAATTTTGAAGGTCTATAATATAAATACCGTTCCTTGCGCCGTAAATGTACGGCTTCATTTTGGGATTCCATCTTTTTGTCTGGTGTCCGAAATGGACTCCCGACTCTAACAATTGCTTAATTGTGACTGTAAACGGCATGTTTTTTCTCCTTTGTGCTTTGTTCTCTCCGTTTATATTTATTTATTAAAATAATTCAAGCACAAATAATAAACGGATACGGTTTATTTGAATTTTTTTTACCTAAACATAATCTTTTATCATTTTTATTGAATTAATGCAAGAAAATTATCTTGAGTAAAAAATTAAAAATCTTATTGCAGCAGTTTTATTATGACAGTCTATAATTATTTTATTAATAAAATTAATACATGAAAATTATCTTGTATAAAAAATTAAAAATTGTATTATGACCGTTTATAGATATTCTTTTCAATTCATATGAATTATCTCCAACTGCAATTTTACCTTTATTTGTAGTAAATGCGCCTTTATAACCGGCGTTTTTTGTCTCTCTCATAACTTTTGCATTATAAGCTCCGTATGGATATGAAAAAAAATCTATTTTTTTTCCTGTTAAATCTTCAAGTATTGCTTTGGAAGCTAAAAGCTCTCCGGCAAGCACTCCGTCATCAGTCAAATCATTAAGAAAATAATGATTTATCCCATGAGAAGCTATTGTAATGCCGTTTTCGGACATTTCAACAATATTTTTTTTATCTAAAAAATCTTCAGCCTGATTTTCTTTTCCGTTTTTTTCCATAATAGCATTTGTTTTGCCTATACATCCTGAACTTATAAATATAGTAGCCGTAAAATCAAAAGCTTTTAAAATAGGATAAGCATAGGTATAATTATTTTTATAACCGTCGTCAAATGTAATTAAAAGAGGTTTCTTAAAAGGAAGTCTATGTCCTTTAATAAATAAAAGAAGTTCATAGGGGGTAATAGTCCGATATCCTAAAATTTTCAAAACTTTCATCTGCAATTTAAACTGTTCGGGTTTAACATACAGACCTTTTAATATCGCAGTGCTTTTAGGATAATCTATTTTATGATAATATAATACGGGAATCTTCATAGGAACAAAATCTAAATTTGAGGATATATTTTAATCTGCAATTTTTGTATCCGGTTTGTCATGCTTACCGCCAGTTGCCGTAAAACCTCTTGCTTTAGCTATGGGGATATAAGGCAATAAGTTTTTTTATTGTATTTATTTTCATAATTTTGTATAAATATATATACATTGTTCTTCGAGATAATTAATATACGGTTCTGTGAAGTCTATCAGTAAATAATCTGTCTAAATAACCCGCCATATGCGGCCTGTCTTATAGGTAATCCAATCATAAATAACCCATAACTAATCGATAAATAACGAATGGTCTGCTATCTTCAGGCATGTTCTTTAAGACGCTCAAGATCTGTAAGATGCGTTAATATTAATATATTCATTTGTAAAATCACATGTCAGGACTTTGAAAAATGAAGGTCCGCATTTTAAATCAATCTTAATATTTATTTCCTTTTGAGACATAATTTTTTTCTCATTTTCAGCGCCTATAAATCCTAAAGACTTTGAATTTTCGACAATTTTAAAATTATTAATATAAATATCCACATAATTGGGTTTTATTCTTGCGCCGGTTTTACCTATTGCCATCATTATTCTGCCCCAATTTAAATCTTCCCCCGCTATAGCTGTTTTGACTAATGGAGAATTTGCAACGGAAAAAGCTATTTTTTTCGCCGATGATTCGCTATAAGCATTAATAACTTCAACTGTTACGGATTTGGTGGCGCCTTCGCCGTCTTCAGCAATCATCTTTGCGAGACTGAAACATACATCTCCTACCGAATATTTTACGATATCGTAATTAATATCATTTTCCAATATACCTTTAAAAGCGTCGCCGCCGTATTCGGCTGCATGTTCCGAGTTTCGCACATATTTATTATCTTCGCCGATATTGCGGCTATCAGCAGTATTATTGCTATGATTATGATTAGTATTGCTATTATTCTTATTACTGTTCTTATTGCCGCCTTTGCCGCTTCCGTGCGCCGGTTCGTTATTGCCAAAATACATATCGGCGTCAGGATACAAAAAGAAAGCAGTATCGTTTGTTGAGGTATCGCCGTCAACTGTGACAGAATTAAAAGAATATTTAACGCATTCTTTAAATAAAGCGTCTCCCAAATTTTTTGAGAGCGGCAAATCCGTCATAATAAAGGCAAGCATAGTTGCCATATTAGGCATTATCATACCTGAGCCTTTTGCCATACCCAATATATAATAATTCTTATTATTTATGGTCATATTTTTTACAACCACCTTAGGAAACGTATCCGTAGTCATGATTGCTCTGGCTACCTGTTCGGCTCCGTCTTCCGACAATGATTTCACTAATTCCGGCAGGCTATTTTCAATTTTTGACGTATCTAAGCGTTCACCTATAACGCCTGTTGAGCATATAAGAATATTGTCTTCTTTAATGTTTAAAGCTCCGGAGACTAAAGACATAACTTTTTTAGCATCTTTAATGCCGTCTGTTCCGTTGCAGGCATTAGCGTTGCCGGAATTAACAATTAAAGCTCTGATAATATTTTTTGAATTTTTTTTAGACAATATTACCGGAGCGGCTTTAATCTTGTTTCTTGTAAACACGGCGCTAACCCTCAATGGGATATGAGAAAAAATCAGCGCCAAATCAAGCTGTCCGTTTTTTTTTAACCCTGAGGTCTGTGCAGAAAAAAGATAATTTTCAATTTTCATAGATTTTTATATTTATTTTATTATGGAGCAGTTCAACTTTAAATTAGTCGCAGTGAGTTTTAATTAATTAATTATTGCCGTATGCCGCTTGTATTACAAGCTTTTTTATTTTTGCATTATGTTTTAATTAATTAATTGTCGTATGCCGCTAATTATCTTAATTGTCTTAATTATCGCTATGCCTGATGAACTTAAATTATCCTGATTTTTTAATTATCAATATGCCTGATTATAAATTTTTACCGTGGCAATTTTTATATTTTTTTCCGCTGCCGCAGGGGCACGGTTCATTTCTTCCTATTTTTTTAGATTTTACTATGGGTTTTTGTTTAACCGTATTTTCATCTTCTTCACCTATAAAACTCCCGTGCGTCAACATCATATTTCCTGAGCCGAAGCCGGCGCTTTCGAGTATCTCTTCTCCTGTAATATCGTCTTCTATCTGAATAGTAGCGATTGAATTTATAGCTTCTTCTTTCATGCGTATCTGCATATTAATAAAAAGCTCATATGCCTCTCTCTGATACTCTATCAACGGATTTTGCTGAGCATAGCCCCTGAGACCTATTCCTTCCTTTAAAGCCTCTAACGAGGTAAGCGAATCTTTCCATATATTATCGACAGCCTGCAGATAAAGTGCCTTTTCTATATTAAGAGCTTCGTCTTCCGGAAATTCTCCAAGTTTTAATTCAAGAAATTCCTTCAGCATAAGAAAAACCTTTTCAAATAATAATTTTCTGTCTAATTTTCTCAGTTCGTTAATTTTATCCGAGGTAATAGTCAGTGATGATGACAAATCAATGCCTAATTCTGCTTTTATAATACTTTTAAGCCCGTCTATATCCCAATTTTCACTGTGTTCTTTTAAAGGTATATAAGTATCAAAATAGTCTTCTAATATCGTTTCGGTATCGGAAATAATTTCTGCGAGCATCTCGTCTGAATTTTCAGCCTGCAATATTTTTTTTCTGTAGGAATAAATTATCTCCCTCTGTTTATTCATTACATTATCATAATCAATTAAATTTTTTCTTATATCAAAATTATGACCTTCGACTTTCTTTTGAGCATTTTCTATTGCTTTTGATATCATAGGATGTTCAATGGATTGCCCGTCTTTAAGCCCTAATTTTTCTAAAAACGGGGACAGTCTTTCAGAGCCGAATATTCGCATAAGGTCGTCTTCCAGAGATACGTAAAACCGTGAAGACCCTACATCGCCCTGTCTTCCCGAACGTCCTCTAAGCTGATTGTCTATTCTTCTCGCCTCATGCCTTTCAGTACCGATAACATGCAGACCGCCAAGTTCTTTAACTCCGTCGCCGAGAACGATATCCGTTCCTCTTCCTGCCATATTCGTAGATATAGTAACAGATTTTTTCTGACCTGCATCAGCAATAATCTGAGCTTCTTTCATATGATTTTTAGCATTCAGAACAGAATGCGGTATTCCTCTTTTTTTCAGCAAAGCGCCCAATTTTTCCGACTTTTCTATTGAAACGGTACCTATCAAAACCGGCTGATTTTTTTTATATAATTCCGTAATCTCATCGGCAACGGCTGAAAATTTTTCGGCTTCAGTCGCAAAAACAAGGTCGGGATAATCTTTTCTTGCCATAGGCTTATTTGTCGGTATAACCGCTACATCAAGATTGTAAATTTTTTTAAATTCTTCGGCTTCCGTATCTGCGGTCCCCGTCATACCTGCAAGTTTTCTATACATTCTGAAGAAATTTTGAAATGTTATAGTCGCAAGGGTTTGATTTTCACCCTGCACGGTAAGATTTTCTTTAGCCTCGATTGCCTGATGCAAACCCTCTCCGAAACGTCTGCCGGTCATAAGTCTGCCGGTAAATTCGTCAACGATAGCAATCTCATTATCTTTTACGACATAATCCACATCTTTAGAATAACAGGCATGAGCTCTGAGAGCCTGATTAACGGCATGAAGCGTTTCAAGATGCCTAGGGTCATAAATATTTTTAATATTTAATGTTTTTTCAATCAGTTCAATGCCGTTTTCCGTTAAAATAGCAGTTTTAAGCTTTTCGTCAACAGTATAATCTTCATTTTCTTTTAAAAAAGAAACTGCTTTATCTACCTTATAATACATTTCCGTTGCTTCTTCGGCTTCTCCGGAAATTATCAGAGGGGTTCTCGCTTCATCGATGAGAACCGAATCAACTTCGTCAACTATAACATAATTTAATTCCCGCTGAACATAATCGTCAAGCGAATATTTCATATTATCTCTTAAATAATCAAAACCGAATTCGTTGTTAGTTCCATAAGTAACGTCGCAGCAATAAGCTTTTTTTCTGTCTTCGTCGCTGACATCATTAGTTACTACGCCGATACTTAATCCCAATAATTTATATGCCATTCCCATCCATTCGGAATCTCTTTTCGCAAGGTAGTCGTTGACCGTGATAACATGAACGCCTCTCATAGTAAGACTGTTAAGGTACACAGGCAGAACGGCAACCAAAGTTTTTCCTTCGCCGGTAGTCATTTCCGCTATCTTGCCGCGGTGGAGAATAATTCCGCCGATGAGCTGAACATCAAAAGGACGCATTTTTAATGCCCTTTTGCACGCTTCCCTTCCTACCGCAAAGGCATCCGGCAATATCTCATTTAATTTTTCATTCTGCTGCGCATCGGGCAAATTCTTAAGAAGTTCCCTGAATTTAAAAGTCATGTCCCTCAGAGCGTCATCTGTAAAAGCCGCATATTTTTCTTCAAGAGAATTTATCTGTTCAATTATAGGTCTTATTTTATTTATTTCTCTTTGATTGCTTGTTCCAAAAATTTGTTTAAGCAGATTCATAGCCATATTTTATTTACCCGTTATTTCCCCGACACCTGAACATCGTCGATTAAAATTGAAGGAGACCCGATATTGCCCATAAAACGTATATCGTCGGCTATTTCAATAATATTATTAAACAAATTTATTATATTTCCGCTTAAGACAATACCTTTTACCGGAAAGTCAAACTGACCGTTTTTTACATAGAAACCTGAAGCGCCGAGAGAAAACTCGCCTGTGTACGGCTTAGCCATATGAAGACCCATAAGCTCGGTTATATACAATCCGTCTTTTATAGAATTTAAGGTATCTATAAAAGATTTTTTGCCCGTTTCAATAAAAAAATTGACAGCTCCTAACTCAGGAGGCTCTTTATGGGATGAACGGCGTGAATTTCCTGTTGATTTAGTTTTAAACTTATTTGCATATTCTATGTCGTACAGATAAGTTTTTATAACTCCGTTATGGCAGAGTATTTTTTTTTGCATCGCTGTTCCTTCACCGTCAAAAATATCAGTTCCGTAACCGCCGAAAAGTGTACCGTCGTCTATTATAGTCAATTTTTCAGAAAAAACTTTAGAATCTATTTTTCCTTCAAGCAGCGATTTTTTCTTATATACGCTGCTTGCATAGAAAGACTGTTTTAAAATTGAAAGCAGCTCCGACGATGTTATATTGTCAAAAAGGATACGGTATTTGCCGCTATCTGCAATCCTTGCCCCAAGCTGGTCGATTGCTTTTTTAGCTCCGTTCATAGCAACTTTCTTAAACTTCAGGGAATTAAACTCTGAAGAAGCGTCAAAATCATAACCGGAAGCATTTTCGTCGTTATTTTTTGAGGCAGCCGATAAAAAAATCTCGTAATGTGTTTTTTTTGAAGACATATCAATGCCGTAAGAGTTGACTAGGCGCTTAGAAATAAGCACTTCGCTATAAGACGGTTTGTCCACTTTATATATTCGCTTATCAAAAGAATAGGCAGCCTCTTCCATTTCTATAAGATTATTTTTTTTATCTTCTATATTGATATTGAAAAAATTATCGCTATAAATACCTAAATTATTTTTATTTAGATTATTTTCATCAATTTTAGCGCTGCTAAAAGCAATATCAGCATTATCTTCTGTTAATCCGATTAAACTGAAACAGTTATTTAATGAATTAGCGGCTTTGTCTTCATCTAAACCTGAACAATATGAAAAACTTATTTTATTATTTTTTTTAAATCTTAATGAAAATCCGTTTGATACGGCATCCGTATAACTTGATATTTTGGAATCTTCGGCTTCCATTTTTAGAATTTTAGCATCAAATAAATAAATTTCATACTCCAGACTCTTTGCATTTGCAAAGTCCTGAGTCATAGAAACAGCTTTATCAAAATTCATTAAATTTTATTCCCCTTTTTCAAAAAAAATAATTTATTTATTATTTATTGAAGATATTATATCTGCGGCGACTTCTTCGATAGATTTATCAGTTACATCGATAAAATGAATGCCTAATTTTGTAAAAATAGACTTGGAATACTCAATCTCTTCTTCAATTGAATCTTTGATAACATAATCGGAAGAAAAAGGTATCCCCATCCTCTTAAGTCTTTCTTTTCTCAAACTCATTATTCTTTCAGGACTCGAAACTAATCCGAATATTTTTTCTTTCGGAATGCTATAAATTAATTCATTGAGCTCCTGATGGTCAATTATTGGGATATTTGCCGCTTTAAAACCCCTCTGTGCCAGAAATAAACAGAGCGGAGTTTTTGATGTTCTGGATATCCCCAGCACTAAAGCATCGGCATCCACAATCTCGTCTATTCTTTGACCATCGTCATGCTTTACCGCAAATTCTAAAGCATCCACCCTTCTGAAATATTCGTCGTTAACCCGATGAATAAGGCCCGGCTTCCGCTCAGGCAATTTATTTAATACTGTTGAAATAGAATTTAGAACGGGTCCTATTATATCTATGCTGATTACCGAACTGCTGTTAGATTCAAGCAGCATAGTATTTCTGAGCCCGTCTTCAACAAGCGTAAAAATTATAATAGCTTTTTTTTTAGATGCTTCAGTTATGATTTCTCTTATTTTTTGTGCAGAATCAACAAGTAAAAATCTTTTTAACCGCACATTGCTGACATCAAACTGAGACAATGCGGCTCTTGCAACCTTCTCCGCCGTTTCACCCGTTGAATCTGAAACAACAAAAACATAAAAATCATTATTTGCAGATTCGGTATCGTTAATTGTTTTCATAATTTTTTATTATAAATAATTATATAAAATTAGGATACGGTATATTTTATATTATAATTATATTATATTGTTATTCCCCGACTTATATTTTAAACAATATTATTTTATATTTTTTATATTTAACTTCATAACACATTATTCTATAATATATTCTATTTTATATTTTATAGTCTAATCGTTACGCGAATCCATCTATAGCGCTCATGCCATATTTTAGCAGCGTTTTCAGTTTTATAGTCTAATCATTATGTGAATCCATTCCTAATTTTTTCCAGAGTATCATTCCGCCTTTCAGATTATGTACATTTTTAAATCCGTGTCTTTTTAAAATATTGCAAGCCGAATAACTTCTGGCACCGCTGTGGCAGACGACAATAATATCGTCTTCCTTATGTTTTTCAAGTTCTTTTACTTTAAGCGGCAGCAGTTTTAACGGAACAAGCTGCGCGTTCTTAATATGTCCCAAATTGCCTTTGAATTCATGAGGTTCGCGAACATCTAATATAAGAGTTTTTTCTCCTTTATTTTTTTCTATGATTTTAAGCGCTTCTTCAGGATTAATCTGTTTTATCTCATCTGCGGAATTTCCGCCGCCAAAAATATTAAACATATTTTTAATGTCCTCCCAGACTTTTAAGACCTGATTTTATATTGCATAATAACACAACTTGTCACTTGCATAAAACTTTGAATAATTTTAAATTATATTACAAAATAACATTTATGTCTATTTAATATTTAATTACGGTTCAATCATAACCGCAGTTTCGTCGCAATCAGGAAACTTGACGCAATTTATGCAATCACTCCATATTTTATGAGGCAGTTCTGATTTTTCGATTATTTTAAAGCCGTTGGCTATAAAAAACTGCGGCTTATAAGTTAAAGCAAAAATTTTTGAAATTTTAAAAAAATTTGCTTCTATTAAACATTTTCTTATGAGTTCCGTGCCTATTTTTTTTCTGGTATAAGGTTTTTTTACGGCTAAAGACCTTATTTCCGCCAAATTTTCCCACACAATGCTGAGAGCGCACGCACCGACAAGCTCATATCCTCCGCCTTCCTCTCCTTCCGTCTCAATCTCTGCAATATAATAATCTCTCAAATGCACATATATATCAATCATTGACCGCGGAAGCATTTCTCCGGCTTTTGAATATTCTGAAAACAGATTATAAAGGCTCTTGACATCACACATAAGGGCTTTTCTGAATACTACGATTTTGTTATTGTCCTCTTCTATTTCAATTTTTGACGGAAAATAAATATCTATGCCTGCCTTTTCAAACCGTTCTTTTCCGGATTTATACAATAAAGTTTCTCCTGAGTTTATATTTTATACTAAGTTATAATCGAGCTATAAATATTTTAAAATATTTCATAATTTATAATTATATTACATTTGTTTTTTATTTATTATATTATATTATATATAATATAATAAATATTTTAAAATCAGACAACAAATCCTTTTTTCTTTAAAATTTCTTTAGAATGCGCCAAAGACGCTTCGCTTTCAGTATCTCCGGAAAGCATTCTTGCTATTTCTACAATTCTTTCGGTTATATCAAGGTCTTTTATTAATGTGTATGTTCTGCCGTTTTTAACTGTTTTATAAACAAACAGATGCTTTTGTCCGCATGAAGCCACCTGAGCAAGATGCGTAATACATATAACCTGACTGTGTTCAGAAATTTTTTTTAGAGCATCCCCTATAAAATCTCCGACTTCGCCGCCTATGCCTGAATCTATCTCATCGAAAATTAAGCATCCTGCATTTTTTTTGGAATTCACTGCCTTAAGCATGCAGAGGCTGACACGGGACAGCTCCCCTCCTGAAGCAATCATCGACAGCGGTTTCGGTTCTTCTCCGGGGTTAGCGGAAAACAAAAATACGATTTTTGCGAGTCCCGTTTCGGAATAACCCTTATCAAAATTTAACTGCTCGATATTTATGGCAAATACCGGCTTTATGCCTAGAAAAGAAAGCTCTTCCGTAATTTCCTCCGCAAGTTTTTTTGACGCTTCCGTACGATTTTTTAGCAGTTTTTTGTCAATATTAAGATATTCAATTTTTTTCTCTTCGAGTTTGTTTTTTAACTCGGCAATTTTTTCGTCGGTAAGGTTTGCGTCATATATTTCATTTTTTGCTTTTTGAAATCCTTCCAGAAGCTCTTTTATATTTTTAAAACCGTACTTATTTTCTACCGTTATGAGTAAATCGAGTTTATTTCTTAATATATTAAGTCTTTCTTCGTCATAATCAAAAGAAGAACGTTTTTCTAAAGCAGCAGATATATCTTCCATTAAAAGTTTAGCTTCAAAAGCATTTTTTAGATTATGAGCTTTTTTAAACTGAGGGTCTATTATTTCTAATTTTTCAAATAACGAAATAAGCATATTTAAATTTTTTAAAATACCTGTCTCTTCATTATCCGTTAAATCTGATGCTGCCGAAACTATTTCTTTAATTTTATTAATATTTTCTAGTCTTGTAAGTTCGTCTTTTATGTCCTCTTCGTCTTTTTCCGATGAAATTTCAAGTCTTTCGGCATCAGAAATTATATATGAATTAATAGTTTTTATTTTAGAAATATCTTCGGCTTTTTTGTATAATTCATTTAATTGCTCATTAATTTCATTTATTTCTCTGTATAATTGTTTAATATCGGACAGCAAAGCCTGATTACCGGCATATTCGTCTAAAAAAGCAAGCTGGCTTTCATTTGAAATTAAAAATCTTTTATCATTCTGCCCAAAAATATTGATTAAAATTTCGCTCAATTTTTCGATAACTGTTTTATTAGCAGGCTCATTATTAATAAAATATTTGCTTTTGCCGGATAAACTCACAGTCCTTTTAATCAAAATTTCATCGTCGCCGGTTCCTATTCCGCATTCTTCCAGAATAGAATTTATAATTTTATATGCTTCTCCCTCTCCAATATCAAAAATACAGCTTATATAGGCTTCATTCTCGCCTGTCCTTATAACATTGCCGACATTTTTTGATTTTCCGAATAAAAAATTAACGGATTCGATTATTATGCTTTTGCCCGCGCCGGTTTCTCCGCTCAGTATATTTAAATTCCGACCGAATTCTAATACCAAAGAATCTATCGTTGCAAAATTATTAATATATAATTTTTTTAACATAACTGATGAATAAAATTCGTTAGTTGCTTTTTAATTTTATTATTAAAAATTTTATTATCAAAAAATTTTATTGTTAAAGATGAATACAATTCATTCATTGCCTTTTAATTTTCTTATTAATATAGATTCATGATAATTTTGAGCTAATCCTGCCGTTTTTACCATTTTAATTTCGCTCTTAAAATATCCCAGTAGCTCATGCTGAAAGATGCCGCCAGATAAAATTTTGTCTGATGTCTTTTAATATAAATCTCGTCGCCGTCTTCTAATCTGATTCCATCCCTGCCGTCAACAGATATAAAGAGCTTATTGTCCTGGGGTGCGAACCTTATCCTTAATAATTCATTTGAGTTAACCATAAGGGGTCTGTTGGAAAGCATATGCGGACAAATAGGCGTGATTACAAAAGCCTCCAAATCCGGAAAAACTATTGGACCGCCTGCGGCTAAAGAATAAGCGGTGGACCCGGTCGGGGTTGACACTATGAGTCCGTCTAATCTATAATCATTAACCCATATACCGTTTATACAAACTTTAAGATTAATAATTCTGGCATGTATACTTTGTTCGCGGGCTATAACAGCTTCATTTAAAGCAACATAATTTATTATATTGCCGCCGTTTCTGCGCACCGTAATATCTAATGTAATGCGTTCCCTAAATTCCAGCGTACCGTCAAAGAATCTTTCAATAGCTTCTACTTTATTATTATCAGGTATCTCAACTAAAAAACCAAGACTTCCGAAATCTATTCCGATTACGGGAACTTCTAAAGGAAATACGCTTCCGAAAGTAATTAAAAGCGTTCCGTCCCCGCCAAGAACAATGACTAAACCCAGATCGCTTAAATCAGCGGCAGCTATATCCATGCTGGGTCTTATAACAGTTTCTATATTTTTGCCCTCTACGAGTTCGCTTATATAAACTGCCGCATCATAAGCTTCTTGAGCATCTTTTTTATATGAAATTAGAACTTTCTTTATATTTTTATTAAATTCTTTTGATAGCATCAATTTTTAGAATTTCTAGTTTCGTTAAGAAGACCGCCCTCTTTTATTATATTAATCTGCCTGTCCGTTAAATTATATTTAAAAATATATTCTTCTTTTTTAGTTTTATTAATAAATTTAACCGGCTTTTTTTCATTTAATTCTCTTAAAATATTTTGAGCTTCCAATAAATCGCCCTGATTAATTTTATCATAATCGGAAGGATTGTCAAATATCAAAGGCAATATGCCGAAATTGACAAGATTTGCAAAATGGATTCTTGCGAAAGATTTTGCAATAACGGCTTTAACACCGAGATACATCGGGGCAAGCGCCGCATGCTCCCTGCTTGAACCCTGTCCGTAGTTTTCGCCTGCAACGATAAATCCGCCTTTTTCCTTTAACGCCCTTTCTGAAAAAGCAGGGTCAATCGATTCAAAAACATATTTTGAAATTGCAGGTATATTTGACCTTAAAGGAAGTATTTTTGAGCCTGCCGGCATAATATGGTCTGTGGTTATATTATCCCCTACTTTAAGCAAAACTTTTCCGCTAATGCTTTCAGACAATTTTTCTTTTATCGGCAGCGGTTTAATATTCGGTCCTCTATAAATTTCAATATTTTCAGGTTCTGTTGACGGCTGTAAAATCATTGAATCGTCAATATCAAATTTTTCAGGCATTTTAATCTCAGGAGCCTTCCCGAGCGTGCGCGGGTCAGTCAGGTATCCCGTTAATGCAGAAGCTGCAGCTGTTTGTACGGAAATAAGATAAATACTCGCATCCTTCGTTCCGCTTCTGCCTTCAAAATTGCGGTTAAACGTTCTCAAAGAAACTGCGCCTGAACGCGGAGCCTGCCCCATGCCGATACATGGTCCGCATGTTGATTCAAGTATTCTTGCGCCTGATGAAATAAGCTCTGCCAGAGCGCCGTTTTTTGCTATCATTGCGTAAACCTGTTTAGAACCGGGGGATATCACAAGACTGACGTCAGGATGCACTTTTTTACCTTTAAGGATAGCGGCTACCGTCATTAAATCCGCATAAGACGAATTGGTGCAGCTTCCTATAGCTACCTGGTCCACTTTGGTATCTTTTAATTCTTTGACTTTAACAACATTATCGGGCATATGCGGTTTCGCAGCCATAGGCTCCAAAGACGATAAATCTATTTCTATAACTTCGTCGTATACCGCATTGTCGTCGGCGGAAATAGCCGTATAGTCTTCCGTCCTGTTTTCCGCTTTAAGAAATTCTAAAGTTTTCTCATCACTTGGAAAAATGGATGTCGTCGCCCCGAGTTCCGCCCCCATATTTGTTATAACGGCTCTTTCAGGGACAGATAAACTCTTTACTCCTTCTCCGCCGTATTCAAAAACTTTTCCGACTCCGCCTTTAACGGTAAGTCTTCTTAAAAGTTCGAGAATTATATCTTTAGCTGAAACCCAGTCTTGTAATTTACCTGAAAGTTTTACTAAAACTACCTTTGGAGCCGCCATATAAAAAGCGCCCCCGCCCATTGCAACTGCAACATCAAGACCGCCTGCACCTATTGCAATCATGCCGACGCCGCCGGCAGTGGGAGTATGACTGTCCGAACCCAATAATGTTTTTCCCGGAACACCGAATCTTTCCAGATTTACCTGATGGCAAATTCCATTGCCGGCTTTTGAATATAATATTCCGTATTTTGACGCCAATGTCTGTAAAAACTTGTGGTCGTCGGCATTTTCAAAACCGGTCTGCAATGTATTATGGTCAATATAGCTGACTGACAAATCTGTCTGCACACGCGGCACTCCTATAGCTTCAAACTGAAGATATGCCATTGTTCCCGTAGCATCCTGAGTGAGAGTTCTGTCTATTTTTATGGCAATTTCTTCGCCGGGATTTAAATTTCCCTTGATTAAATGAGATTTTAAAATTTTGTAGGTAAGACTTAATCCTTGCGGTTGCATGCAGCCTCCATATAATTTTATTAATTTAAAACATGTTAGATTTTGATGATATATTATATTATATTTATATTGTTTTTGTATTATGTTTATATAATTTTTGTATTATATTCATATTGTCTTTTTACTGTTTATATTATTTTAATATTAATATTATAGTTATATTATTTTTATATTATATTTATAAAGATATATTTATATTGGTTTTTATATTTTTTGTGCTATATTTATAAAGATACATTTATATCGTCCTCACAGTATATTTATATTATATTCTGATTATACTAATATAAAAAACAAAAAAAGTGAATAAAAATTTACAAATTCATCATAGAGAAGGGATATCTTCTCTCGGGGGGGTGGGTAGAATAAGACCTGCTATGCGGGTATCTGCCGTCGATATTGGAAACGAAGTACAGCGAAGCTCATTCCCTTGCTTTAGCAATGGGAATATGTCAACTAAGCGGTACGGCTGCAAATACAGCTAAAAAGTTTCATAACTTTCAGCGGAAGCCGATAAAAAACAAACGAAAAAATTACATAGCTCCATGCGCAAATATAACCGCAGGTATGGTCTTAAATAAAATAATAAAATCAAGTTTTAAAGACCAGTTATCGATATATTTTAAATCTAAAACAACTCTGTCTTCAAAACTTAGCCTGCTTCTCCCGCTTATTTGCCAAAGACAAGTAATTCCGGGTTTCATAGACAAGCGTCTTCTCTGCGCAAGGGAATATTTGGCGACTTCGTCGGGCATAGGAGGTCTCGGTCCCACAATACTCATGTCGCCGCGCAGCACGTTATAAAATTGAGGCAATTCATCTAAACTGGTTTTCCTCAATATTTTACCTATCCATGTCAATCGCGGGTCATCTTTAAGTTTTACTTCTATTCCGTCCGGATTAAATTTTTTTCTTAATTCTTCCCTCATTGCATCGCTTGTTTCAATCATGGTTCTGAATTTGTAAAAAGTGAAAAGTCTTCCGTGCAGGCCGACCCTTTTGCTTTTATATATAATATGTCCTTCAGACGAAAATTTTATTAATATTGCTATTACTACCGAAGGAATAAAAAAAAGTATGAGACCGGCTAATGAACCGATAATATCTATAAACCGTTTTATAAGAAGAAGTATTTCATCTTCGGGCGCGGTATAAAATGAAAGCATAGGCAGAGCATCTATTTTTTCGAATGATATCTTAGAATACTTAAAAGGAATAAATTTTGTAACAATTTTAACGGTAATACCCATTTCTTCTAAAAGAAGCGTTAATTCTTTTATATCATTTAATTCACTTTCATTGACATCAAATATTACCTCATCTACAGGATTTTTAATAACAAAATCGGGAATAATCCGAATATTATCTTTGTTTATTATGCCTGCCGATTTTAATCCTAAATATTCGTTTTTTTTAATTGTTTTTTCTATTTTATCAGATGAATTAACATCGCCTACTATTAATATTGTTCTTAAAGAATAATCGCGCTGTTTGAATATTTTTAATATTTTTTTACTTGTATAGTTTGAAATAACTAAAAACAAAAACACGTAAATCGCGAAATATCCGATAAAAAGTCTTGATACATAATGGACTCTCAGCATAAACAAAATGCCGTAAAAAGTTAATATTGCCACAAAAGTCAATTCAAAACTTTTTAAAAATTGCACTATAATTTTTTTTTGGATAAATAAATCTTTATGAAAACTGAATATGATGAGATAAAAATAAAATATGACTGCAATAGGAATAAGCATCCATATATAGTTATACAACGGCAGCAAACCAAATCCTACAATAAAAGGGTCTGCAGTATTAGCGGTAAGATAGGCAAGAAAGTATGCCGCTACTATAAAAAACAGATCTATAACATAAAGATAATTCGACAATATTTTGTTTTTTTGAGATATCATAATATCTATTTATTTATATTCTATATATTTATATTTTTATAATGCAGTTTTTATATCATCGGTTATATTATACTATCTGTTATATTATACTATGCAAATCAAAATTAATTAATTAATTAATAGCAATTAATACACTCGAATAACCGGATTAATACGGCTGAATAAATAAAAATTATATAGTTTAAAAATCTTGAATTTAATATTATTTTTATTAATCTGAAATAATATAAGCAGCTCAACAGGCAAAACTAATAATTTTTGCCGGAATTTTTGGACATATTTAAAACGGAAGCGAAAATTGCAAGAAATAAAAGCCAGAGGTCCGTCAGCTGGTCATTGGACATATTGGAAATTCCGATGAACGAACCATAGAAAACCATACTCATTCCCGCAGTCATAACCGACATTTTTTTTACAAATGCGTCTTCAGAATTTATATATAATTTAATCGGCTCTTTCAATCCCAAAAAAAACAACCACATTAACACGATAAAACTAAATATTCCCGTTTCTGCCAGCGTCTGCATATAGCCGTTTTCAGGCCAATTATCATAAGTATCGTATTCTTTTTTTCCGGTTTTAGGATTGTAGTAATCTGGAAAATGCACATTTTTATGCGTATTAAAATATTTCGAAAAGGCTCCCACGCCGACGCCGGTTAACGGATGTTCAAAAAAGACGGCCGCCGCGGATTCCACCAGAGCTATATGGCTTTCTATATCTCCGTGTCCTTTGACCTCGCATAAATAGATTTGAGGATTAAACATCGCAAATATCCTGCTCCTAAAACTTTTAGAGGCATATAAAAAACCTGCGTTAAATACAAAAATTATTATTAACACCGTAACAAATACTTTTTTTGACCTTAAAAACATTATAATAAATATTCCGAGAAAAACCCCAATCCACGCAGACCTTGCTTTAGAAAGAATGATAGAAATTAAACCCGCAAAAATTATGACACTTATTAAAGAATTTTGTATAATTTTATTATTTATAATTTTGTTGTTTATAATCTTATTGTTTATAATTTTGTTATTGATTTCTTTAAATTTCAGCATATATAGAGAAATAAACAACACTATCCCGTATGAAGCCTGAACCGGATAACCGTCCCAGTTGCCTATAAGTCCGGTCACTCTATTTGCGGAATGAAGCGCATTAATAAAAATACCTTGAAAAAAACCGTAAAAAATAGCAACTGTTATCGAAAAAGCAAACGTATAAAGTATAAACATAATTCTTTTGTGCGAGTTTAATAATTCCGCAGCTGTAAAGAAAAATGCAAAAAAATATAAAATCTCCCCGCCTTCATTTATACTGTCGCTAAAACTGTATGTCCACAGAAATGAAAGAGCGACTATCAAGATATATATAATAACGGGATTATTAAAAACTGTGTACGGCAGTTTAAAATCCCTTTTAGAAATGCGGAACGCAATAAAAAAAATAATTGCAAAAATAATCCCAAAAATTGCGAACCCGTCTTTGATTGGTACGAAAAGGGCAAATAAAAATATGCCGGTAAGCGATGCTTTTTCAAAAAAACCGCTTAATGAAGGTTTTCTTATGGCTAAAAAAACTAAAAAAAAACTAACAGATAAAATAACCGTAATTTTTACAGCAAGAATAGCGTTCATTAATTTTAGCTTTAACTGCAGCCGAATCGCACATTTTAAGAATTAAGTGAATTGTCGGCGGCGGCACATCATTATATTATTATATTATTTGTTGCATTGCCTTATATTATATCCCCAAAGCTACAGGTTAGGTAAGGAGATTTACGGCAATTTTTTCGGTAAATATCAAAACTAAATCTCAGTAAAGAGAAACAAAACAGCATCGTTAGAAAAACGATGCGACGTTATCTGAACCTCCCCATACCTAAAGGCAGGAAATTCCGGCCATGAGTCAAATTATCTGTTGAGATTCTTTGAAGTTATATATTATTGTATGCAATTATTATATGTATTTATTATATGTATTTTACAAAATTTTATTATATAAATCTACATATTTTAATGCGGAAGCGTTCCAGCTAAAATCAGAATTAACGCTATTAATAACAAACTGCCCCCAGTGTTTTTCATAATACAAATTATATAATTTGTCTAACGCCCACGAAATAGCATTTGTGTCGATATGCTGAACGGTTATTCCGCTGCCGTGTTCACTATCTCTACTCAAATCGGCAACGGTATCGTGAAGACCACCGGTATCGCCTGCCAATATCACGCCGCCGTATCTCATCGAAATCATTTGAGACAATCCGCACGGTTCAGTTCTTGAAGGCATAATAAAAATATCTGACGAAGCATAAATTTTATGCGCCAGCGCTTCATCAAATCTGCCTATTTTAGCATAGACTTTATCTTTATAAAATTCCTGCAGGTACAATGCTTTTTTTTCTATAAAATGTTTTCCCGTTCCTAAAATTAAAACATGAAATGGAAAGTCATTCCAGTTAAAAAGAGTATCTATAAAAACATCTATACCTTTTTCTTCCGTTAATCTGCTGACTATTCCAAGAACGGGAAGCTGCTTGCCGCTGCTATTTTTTTTAAATTTCAGTCCTATTTCCGCGAACAACGCTTTTTTATTTTCTTCTTTAAAATTTTTCCAGCTGTCGTAATCATTAAAATTATAAGGTCTGTCTTTTCCGTTAAAATTAACATTTAAAAACCCGTCATTCTTAGGATTCCAGTACTCTTCATCAATCCCGTTTAAAATACCGGAAAGTTTTCCGTTTTCCCTTAAATGCCTCAACTCACCGTCAAGCCCGAATCCTCTATGAGGCATAGTAATTTCATCTGCATACGACGGACTTACCGTAGTAACGGCATCGCTTAAAAGAAGTCCGCCTTTTAAAGCGTTAAATGTCCCAAAATGTTCAAAAGCATCCGAAGAATTAAATTTAAAATCGATCCCGATATCATATAAGTCGTCAATCGGGTACACACCCTGATATCCAAGATTATGCACAGTAAAAACAATTTTAGGTCTATCACTTTCATTGAAGGTCTGCTTAATAATTGCAGGCACGAGTCCGCCTGACCAGTCGTGAGAGTGCACTATTTTAGGAATACCCAGTATTTTCATACAGTGAACGGCAGCATGGGCAAGAAGAGAGAATCTCCACAAATTATCGCGATAGCCTACCGTTCCGCCGTGCGGACCATAAACATCATCTCTTCCGAAAAAATGCTCCTGCTCGACAAAAATAAGAGGAACTCCGTCATTAGTTCTGGCTTTTTTTATGCCGAAATCAAAAGGAATATCTCCAAAATAGACCCTTCCTGCAGGCAAATTTTCTTCAAACTGCACAAATTGCCCATAATCAATAAATTTATAAGCGGGTATAACTACTTTGACATTCATGCCTAATTTTATAAGATACTTAGGAAGACTTCCGATGACATCGCCCAGACCTCCCGCTTTTACTAATGGAGCCATTTCCGGCGCGACAAACCATATTTCATCATTAAAATTATTCAATTTTATAATCCTTATTTAATTATTTATTCGTCAGATATGCATCAATATATCTCTATATCTCTGATTAAATGTCCGCAATTAATTTAATTTATTTTAATTCAATTTATTTTATTTTATTTTATTTTTTTAGAT
>JAKAFU010000053.1 GCA_021825865.1 bacterium | reverse complement strand
CAGACACCATTGGGTGAAAAATTACCTTCATCCGTAATTACTATCCCATTCGGGTCTTTGTCCATATGACCTGTATCCATAACATCTACAACTGTTCTAAATACTCCCACGGGAACGTTGTTTTCGCTTTTGCATGCAACGACGCAGGATTGGCATCCGACGCATTTGCGCAAATCCATAACCATCACCCAATGGTGTCTGGGATGACTTTCTTCTATTTCATAAAACCGCTCATGCCAAATAGGCAATTTAAGGTAAGTCTCCATTACATACCATCTTACCCAGCCATCCTTAAACCATGTAGTAGGATTCAGCCATGACATCCACCTGTGATTTTTTAGAGGACCGGTAACTTTCCCCGTATTCGGATTGGGAAGATTTTGACCATAATCAGACGGCGTTTCGCCTGAAACTTTCATAAGCTTTTTTTTAGTTTCAATTTTTTTTACGGATGCCGTTTTTTCAGCATAAACCTTTTTAGATAATATAGTAGAGCCAAGAATAATTGCGGCGCCTCCTCCAATTATTTTTCCTAAAAAATTCCTTCTAGCCTTCTTCTTTTGTTTTATCTGTTTATTTTCAGTTCTTGCATTATTCTCCATATCTACCTCCATAAAGCATAAAAATAATTTTTACAGTTAAATAAAAGTTATGAAAAAAATAATAAATAAAATCAATGTTTAAAAAAATACAAAAAATTACTGATTAAGATATTTATTGAAAGAAAACATATAAAAGCAAAAATATAAAATTTAAATTAAATTTAAATATCAAATTATTTTAGGCTTTCCAGATAATTTACCAGCATTTTAATTTGCGTCGGCGGCATACTTTTAAAAGGAGGCATAATATTATTTCTGAAATGTGCAGCGGGGTCCGTCAACTGTTTTTTCATCCAGCGGTAGCTTAAATTATTAGCTCCTATATGAGATAAATTTGGTCCCACTTTTCCCCCTTTTCCGTTAATTGTATGACATGCTATGCAACCTTCCGATTTAAATAAAGATGCGCCGTTTATAGAAGAATTTGCAAAAGCTTCTGAAGAACATACTGCTAGAGCGATAAAGATAGAAACTAAAAAAAATAAACATAAACTTAGAAATGTTATTGTTGTAGAACCAAAAAATTTAGTTTTTGTATTCATAATGGCTGTTCTCCTGAACATATTAATTAACTTTAATAAATATCAGCTGAATAAAGATAATCCATGACTAAAGATAATTATTTTAAATTTTATTATTTACTGCTATTTTAAAGACTCTAAATATACGGACAGCTTATCTAATTTTTGTGCGGACATTGTCCTGTAAGACGGCATTGTGTTGTCTGCAAAATGAGCTGCAGGGTCAATTATTTGCTCTTTTATCCATGCAAGATTCCACTGCTGACCGATGTAAGTGAGGTCAGGTCCGAGAGAACCGCCCTGCTGACTGAAGGTATGCATCTGAGAGATATAAGTAAGATTAAAATTTTTATGTCCGTTATTAATCTTATGACATGTAATGCACGCTTCGGTCACAAATAAATGTTTTCCCGAATAAGGCTGATAATAAGGTAATTTAGGATGAACGGAACCAAAAAGAACAACAAATATTCCAAGCAGCACTATTCCTGCAGCTACAACCACTCCCACGACTTTTGTTTTTTTCTTCATTGTACCTACTCCCCTTCATAAAAATTAATTAACTTAATGCAACTTTAAATATTTAATAAAAATTATCTTAGTTTCTTTACATTTAATTTCTTTAATTTCGCTTATCCCGTATTCTCAAATATTTATTGTATATTGTTCGGGATAAATAAAATTTAATATAGATGTAATCAATACAGTTAACTAATATATATTTATTCGAAATAAATAAAACTTAATGCGGATATAATTGATATAGCTAACTAATATATAGTTATAAGGTTATTATAAAAAAAGCTCAGTAAAAAGAGGCGAAACATATACATTTTGTAATGAAAGGATATTTATTTTGTAGGATAAAGACTTAGTTGTAAGAAAATAGATTACATTTTAAAATAATAATTTAAAATTTAAAAACACTATAATTTTTCATTAAAAAATAAATTTAATTTTAAAACCATATCTGTAAGTTCTGATTTAGTTTTGATGTATAACTTTTCCATACCTCTGTATCGATACGTAGCAACAGTTTTTTCACTTATAAAAATCTTTTTGGCTATTTCTTTATAAGAATATCCATGGGCTATACCGATTAGAACTTCTTGCTCTCTTGCGCTTAAACTGCTCCATAGCAATTCTTCGTTGCTGTCGTAATTAACCTTATTTTCATGCCTTTTAATAAATTTATTGAGCAAAGAAGGGTGAATATAGTTCTCGCCTCTTGCAACAGTTTTTATCGCATATATAAGGTCCTCATCCACTGCTTTTTTAACTAAAAATCCGTTTGCTCCATTATCAAATCCAATCTGCAAAAAACATTGATTATCATGCATAGTAAGTATTAATATCTTTGAATCGGGAGAAACGTTCTTTAATTTTGTAATTAAATCAAGTCCGCTAATATCGGGCAAAGAAATATCAAGCAATATAACATCCGGTTTCTTTTCTTGGACAATTTTGACTGCCGATGCTCCATTATTAGCTTCCCCTACAACGTGTAAATCATTTTGAGTTTCAATCAGCAAACGCAAACCGGAAACTAAAATTTTATGGTCATCTATAATTACTATATTATAATTATAATTCAAGATAGTCCCTCCCTAGCTTTATTTAATTAATAATTAACATTGAACGTTATAGTTGTTCCTTTCCCTTTCTCCGATTTAATATCAAGCCTGCCGTTCAACAATTCTGCTCTTTCAATCATGCCGTAAAGACCCAAATTTTCAACATTGCCCTCTTTATAATTAAATCCGATACCATTGTCTTCTATAACGCCTCTGAATTCATTTTTATTACATTCAAGCATTACTCTGACAAAAGTTGCCTTAGAATGGCTAACTACATTCAGGAGCGCTTCTTGCACAATTCTATATATTGCAATTTCAATTTCAGGCTGAAGCCTGCAGCAGCTGCTTTGCCCTATAAAATCAGATTTGACTTTAATTCCTGAAATTTTGACAAAATCATCTATATAATAATCGATTGCATTGAATAACCCTAATTCGTCAATTATTGCAGGTCTTAAATTTTTAGCCATGACATGTACCAATTCAATATCGCTCGACAGATTGCCTCTCAGTATTTTAATGTCATTTTTAATTTTATTATCTATTCCGCTAGAATTTTCCAAAAGTTTCAATCTAATTTTTATATTTGCTAAAATCTGCCCTATCTGGTCATGTAATTGCCTTGATATCCTTTTTCTTTCTTCTTCATGAGCATCTATTATTTTTTTTGTAAATTCTTTCATTAATTTGCTTTTTTCCAGTTTTGTTGCTTCGGCATCCCGCAGCCGTTTAATCATTTTATTAAAAGCATGTATTGATTCGCTTAATTCATAATTATTATGTACTTCTTCCAACTTTACCGCTAAATCGCCGTCCTCAACACTTTTTAATCCGTCTGTAAGTTTAGCAATAGGTTTTGTAATAAAAGTTATAAGAATGCTAAAAATGATAATATTAATAAATATAATAAGAATAATTACAAATGCTAATGAACCAATAAATGAATTTACGATTATCCTGGAATATTTTGTTAGAACCCCGACCCTTACAACACCTAATTTACCCTTTAATATTGGATAACCGGTATCCCATACGCCGCCATACATATTTTTTAATTCAACCACTGAAATTTTTTTGAATTTATTATTATGAATTTTCAGTAATTTTAGGGGAAATCCATTATCAAATGTTGAAGCAATAACCTTTCCTTTGTTATTTTCTATAAAAATATAACGGATATCTTTATTGCGATACCGCATATTTCTTATAATTTTCATTAAACCGATTATATTATTTTTCTTTATGTAACGCACAGACTGGAAGGATAAATCTTCGGCTAAAGTTTCGCTTAAAACCTTTAATTGCAAATTGCTTTCTTTATTAAAAACATAATATGTGTAAGTTACGGTAAATAAACCTATAAACAAAGTTACAAGTATAATAAAACTTATTATTTTATTACGCAGGGAAACATTATACAGTTTTTTATAAATATTTTTAAATAATAAGATTAGTTTTATAAACATACGAAGGTTTCCGCGGCTGCTACCACAATGAATTTAGGATACTGACATTTAAAACATATTGCTATAATTTTTAATATAAAACCGCAACCCAACCGGCAATATAAAATTGCAACTTATAAATTTATCATACAAATTCTATACTTTATATATTTTTATAAAAATGTATCATAAAATTACAGTTATCTATTCAATCACCGCAATAAATAAAGCCAAAATAATATAAATAATATTAAATTTCTTTATATCAGGTGCTAAGAAATTAATTATGATTTATATTGGAAAATTAAATTATTAACAATAACGCACGTAATTAGTTCGCGCCGGTATCTAAATAAATAACTAAGTGCACGGGGGGAAACAAGCACTTCGTCGTAGAAATATACAATGCTTTCTTAATTATTGCAGTATAGACGGCATCATAGCATAGATTCCGGCACGTACTAATTAGAGACTACAAACATCTCTTTATCTTATAATTTGTTCTTACTCAAGACATATACACAATAAATCAACCGACATTTCTTGCCCGATTTTATTTTAATGATTCAAGATATTTAGCAATAGTGTCCAATTGCGACGAGGATATTTTATTTAATGTAGGCATTATCACAAGATAAGTATGACCGTTAATAGTCGTCGGAACTCCGTAAGTAAAATGAACCTTAGGGTCTATTATCTGCGTTTCAATCCATGAAAGACTTTTCGTTTTTCCGATGTGAGACAAATTTGGACCTACTTTTCCGCCTACACCGTTTATCGTATGACATGCAACGCAATTATCCGCCCTAAATAATTTCAATCCTTCCGGTATTTTATAGCTAAAATTTTGTCTCCGCGATGGAAAAGTCTTAATATATTCCGCCAATTTATTTGCAACGGCAGACGGTATAGTTTTAAAACCGGGCATCCTGACAAGATACATTTTTCCGTTAATTTTAGTTTTAGTTCCTAAAAGAAAATGGCTGCCGGGATGAAATATCTGAGCTTTAATCCATGCAAGGCTTTTCGTTTTGCCGATTTTAGAAAGGTCAGGTCCGACCGTTCCTCCCTGATGACCCAGCGTATGGCAGTCAATACAGTAATATTCCTTGAAAAGCTTAGGTCCCGACGGCATTGAAAAAGCTAAACCGACACTAAAAAAACAAAGTACAAAAGATACTGCCGTAATAAAAATAAACTTTTTCGTCTTATTCATTTTATACCTCCCTCGTTGAAATTTAAAAATATTTTTAATTAAACTATTATTTTGTTTTAAATCACTTGTTACAAATCACCGGCATAATTTAAAACTATTGCACAATAAAATCATTTTAACGATTCCAAATATGCCGTTAGAACATCTAATTTAGCTTTAGATAAAGTTCCGCTAAAAGGAGGCATTATTACTGTGTAAGTTTTACCGTTTAAACTAACTGAACTGCCCGGGGCAAAATACTTGGACGGATTATAAATAAAACTTCTTAACCATACAATACTCCGTTTAGAGCCGATTTTGCTCAAATTTGGCCCAATCTCGCCGCCTGCGCCGTTAATTGTATGACAGCTTATACATCCTGCTGATTTAAATATTGTCTTGCCTGATAGTGCAAAAGCAGAACTGCCGGCAATAAAAAATAAATAAAAAACCGACAAAATAACACTAAGAATAATTCCATTTCTAATGTTCTTCATTTTAACTCCCCCTTTTTAAATTTTTAATTTAACAATATGAATACAGTTGCTTTTCTATTAAAGATTTTCAAAATTTTTTAATTTTTTTATAATACATATAATACTTTGACTTTACTGCTATTTCTCTTTTGTTTACATAATAATTTTATTATTGTTTATTTTTTATTATAATTGAATGCATAATAAAAAAAACAGCTGACAAAAACTAAAGAAAATGCAGAATTAAAAATATATTTTGCAAATAACCCGCTAATGCTGTAAAAAATATTAGATTTAATATTTTCTTTTATATTACATTTATCCTTTAATAAAAGCTTATAATAGATATTGTCATATAAAAAGAGGTAAAATATATACATTTTGTAGGCGAATTAGATTTGCTATGTAGGATATAAATATTAGTTTGTAAGCTATTATCTTACATTTCAGAAAAAAATGACGGGGAAAAGTGCTTGAATCTGTTTTTTTAATAAATTAATAATTTGGATAAGTCCGATTTGCAATAAA
>JAKAFU010000024.1 GCA_021825865.1 bacterium | reverse complement strand
GATTGGTTACAGGCGTCGGTGCTCCGTCATAACTGTCCGGCGTCCATGCGTGAAAAGGGAATAAAGACATTTTAAATGCCAGTCCCACTAAGAGTAAGATTAATCCGAATACCAAAAAGGTATGCATATTGTAAGCGTAATGCGCATTATAATTTTGCTCAAATATAAAATTATGTATTTTATATAAACTTAAATGTCCTGTAGCGGCATATATAAAAACAGAACCGAACAATAGAAAAGCGGAAGCAAAAGTGCCCAGCACAAAGTATTTCATTGCAGCTTCGGTACTCCGTGATTCACCCTTTAAATAACCGGTTAAAATGTAGGCGCATATCGACATAAATTCAATTGACAGAAAAATCATAATAAGGTTAACCGACGATACTAAAAGCATCATTGCAGAAACCGAAAACAGAACGAGACTATAATATTCCGGTATTAAAACGCTGCGCGTATCAAAATAATTTTTTGACATTAAAATAGTAAGAAAACCGGATAATAATATAGCCGTAAATAAAAATACATCAAATTTATCAAAAACGATTGAGCCGTAAAAACCCTTTATTGTATGGTCTGACAGCATAAAAAGATAAAGAAAAGAAAACGCAATGCCTATTAAAGCCAAATAATAAGAATTTACGCTATTCTTAGAAGAGTTATTAAACAATCCTGCCAATAAAATCAAAAAAGCAAAAACTATCAACACCGCTTCCGGCATTACACTCAGTAAACTTTTCTCAAGATAGTACCCGTTATAAATTTGCGCTAAATCAAGCATTGAACAACCCCATTTTTGCTTTAATTAAATTATAAGCGTATTTATTATGTTCTATTATATTTACAAAATGAACAACGGTCGGATTTATTCTGCTTAAAAATACATCTGGATATAAACCTATGAAAAACATTAAAAAAATTAGCGGCAAAACAGTCATGATTTCTCTAAAGGTCATATCTTTAAAGTCCTCATTTTTTTGATTTGTTATATCCTGAAACATAACCCTTTGAAACATCCATAACAAATAAACTGCGGCAAAAATAATCCCGCTTGTTGCAAATATGGTAAATAGCGTATATTGTTTGAATGACCCGACTAAAATTAAGAATTCTCCAACGAACCCGTTTAATCCGGGCAGTCCAACCGAAGACAAAACAGATATCATAAATAAGGCGGCAAAAATCGGAGCTTTTTTAGCTAAACCGCCAAAATCTGCAATAAGTCTTGTATGACGTCTTTCGTAAAGCATTCCTACAAAAAGAAAAAGAGCGCCCGTAGAAATACCGTGATTGAGCATTTGCAGAACCGAGCCGTCAACGCTGACTGCGGTCATGGCAAACAATCCGAGCATTATAAAACCCATATGAGATACGCTTGAAAAAGCGACTAATCTTTTTAAATCTTTTTGCACTATAGAAACTAATGCCCCGTATATTATGCTGATTACCGCAAGAACAAGTATAATCGGTGTGAGTACAAGCGCCGCCTCAGGCATTAAAGGAATTGCAAATCTAAAAAAACCGTAAACGCCGAATTTCAGCAAAACGCCGGCCAAAATAACGCTTCCGGCGGTAGGCGCTTCGGTGTGAGCATCCGGCAGCCATGTATGAAACGGAAAAACAGGCACTTTTACTGCAAATCCTAAGAATATCGCAATAAACAGGACTATCTGCAGCATAAATGGAATATTGGTGTTATACAGCTTTAATAAATTAAATGTCAAATCGCCGGTTTGATTATAATGCAATATAAATATAGTAATAAGCCCAAAAAGCATTATCAGCGAACCGGCTAACGTATATAAAACAAATTTTACGGCTGAATAAACTCTTCTTCCCGAGCCCCACATACCTATAATAAAATACATAGGAATAAGCATAAACTCCCAGAACAGGTAAAACAGCAGAACATCTAACGAAGCAAATGTTCCGAGCATAAATGTTTCCAGCACAAGCATTAAAATAACAAATTCTTTAACATGGTCTTTAATATATTTATAGCTTGATAATAAAGAAACAAACGTCATCAGCGTGGTAAGCAGTATCATAAATAAACTTACACCGTCAATACCGAGAAAATAAGATGCTCCAAATTCCCTTATCCAGCTGAATCTCTCTATAAATTGAAACTCATAGGTATTTGACTTAAAGTATATAAATAAAAATAGGGAAATCACAAATTCTGCTAATGATAAAACCGTAGCAAGGTTTCTTAACAACCCTTCCGCTTTTTTATTTACGAAAACTAATATAATCGCGGACAGCAGAGGAAAAAAAATTATTATCGATAAAATATACTTTAAAAAAATACTCATATAATTTCCTGTTAGTTCAATAATATATTTCTTAAGTTAATTAAATTTTCTATAATATATAATAATTAATATAATAAATTGAATAGATATCTGCTTTCATATATTATATACATCATACTAATCTAAATTAATATCTATATTCAGTATTGCATACTTTAATTTCATTTCATCTCACAAAATAATAAGCCAGCAGCGCTATAACCCCGACAGTCAACGTAAAAACGTAGCTCATTAACATTCCGTTTTGCACCTTTCTTACTTTTGACGAAGTAACGCTTATCCATTGCGCTATGCCGTTTACGGCGCCGTCTATAACAAAAGAATCTACTACTCTCCATAAAAAAACAGAAAAATTTTTCATAGGTTTGACAATTGCAAAATCGTATATTTCATCAATATATAATTTATTGAATGAAAGAGCATATATAGTTTTAAATCTTTTCTTGAGCATTTCTAAATTGAAAGATTTTTTTATATAAAAAACATATGCCGTATATATTCCGCTAATACCTGCAATAACGGAAACGGTACTCAGCAGATACCACGGATAATTATTTACTGCCGGAGAAAAATTAAACGAATTTGCAAAATCTTTATTTATAAAGTTATAAAATATAGAATGGTCAAACGGAGGCAAACCGATAAAACCAAACACGGCTGCAAAGCAAGCCAAAATTATCAGCGGTATAGTCATTACGTCCGGCGATTCATGAACATGTAGATTTTTATCTACATGGGATTCGCCAAAAAAAACGTTAAAAATTAGTCTGAAAATATAAAACGCAGTCATAAACGCAACAAGTTCTCCTATAATCCAGAAGAAATAATCTCCTTTGTTAAATAAAGACGCAAGTATCGCATCTTTGCTGAAAAACCCTGAAAAAGGAGGTATTCCGGATAGGGCAAGACCGCCGACAATAAAAGTAATAGCCGTTTTTTTCATCTTTGAATACAAACCGCCCATTTTTCTTAAATCGAGCTCGCCGCTCATTCCGTGCATTACGCTGCCCGCAGTTAAAAACAGAAGACCTTTGAATATTGCGTGAGATACTAAATGAAATATTCCTGCGGCATAAGAACCTATTCCGACAGCCATAAACATATAGCCCAGCTGACTTATAGTCGAGTAGGCGATTATTCGTTTTATATCAAACTGGGTCATAGCAATAAAAGCTGCAATAAAAGCGGTTGTGCCTCCTATTATCAGTACAACATTGGAAGCGTCGGGAGAATAAGAAAATATAATATGACATCTTGCTATAAGATATACGCCCGCTGTTACCATAGTTGCGGCATGAATAAGCGCGCTGACCGGGGTCGGACCTTCCATGGCATCCGGCAGCCAGACATGAAGAGGAAATTGCGCGGATTTACCGATTGCTCCGGCAAACAGCAATAAAGCAATAGTTGTAATAAGATATGGCGGCAATAAATGTATTCCGGAAAAAACAGATGAGTAGCTTAACGTACCCATATTAACAAATATAAGCATCACTCCGAGAGCAAACCCGAAATCGCCTATCCTATTTACAATAAAAGCTTTTTTGCCGGCATTGGATGCAGATTTTTTTTCGTACCAGAAACCGATTAAAATATACGAACAGAATCCTACCGCTTCCCAGAATACATACAGCAATAAAAAATTATTTGCCATTATCAGCATTATCATTGAAAATACAAATAAATTCAGATAAGAAAAGTACCTTGCAAAGCCTTTATCGTCTTTCATGTATCCAATTGAATAAATATGGACTAACGAGCTGATGCCGGTTACCATTACCAGCATTATCACAGACAACCTGTCAACAGTAGTAGATATATTAACCTTAAAATACGAAGCGTCAATCCATGGGTATAACGTAGAGGTAAAACCGTGCCCGTAAGCTACCGTAAAAAAAATTACGGTTGAAAGTATAAATGAAATAACGATGAATATGCTTCCTAAATATCCGGAATAATTTTTAAAATATTTTCCGAAAACCCCCCACAAAATTGCGCCGAGGAGCGGGAAAAAAGGAATCAGCCAAACTATTAAGTCTTTTGAATTCATTGTAATATAATATACCTTCTAAATTATATAAATTATATTAATGTTAAATTTTTTTCTATATATTTCTATATAAAATAACTATCTGAAGCAATACAATATTTACATTTTTAATTCATTTGCTTTGTCTATGTTTATTGTGCCTTTTTCCCTGTAAAAAGCAATGGCAATACCCAGCAAAATTGCCGCTTCGGCAGCTGCGACAACCATAATAAATATAACGAAAATATCGCCGCTCATTAAATTTAAATATTCAGAAACGGCAACAAAACCCAAATTGGCAGCATTAAACATTAATTCTAAACTCAGAAAAATAGTTATAAGATTTTTCCTTATCAGAACGCCTAACGCGCCTATGCAGAAGATAATTGATGCCACCGCCAGATAATCATTTACGTTCACGTTCATATTATCAAGTCCGTCTTTAAATAATTAAATATAAAATAATAAAATATATTATTTTTTAGCAAAAATATAAGCGCCTATAACCGCAACTAACAGTAAAATTGAAGCTACCTCAAACGGAAAAACATACTTGGTAAATAAAAATTGACCTATAATTTGCGTATTTCCTATTTTATTAATTACCGCATTCGTATAAATATCCGTAGGTTTACTTTCGCCGGCAGTATTAAGATATAATATAACCTCTGCAAATAGCAGTAAAACTGATATGACGCCCACGGCAAGCTGATGAAAATCCTTAATCGTATCTTTAGCCTTAGCCAGATTAAGCAGCATAATGACTAAAACTATAAGAACTATTATTGCTCCTGCATAGACTAAAATCTGCATGGCAGCCAGAAATTGCATATTCAGAAGTATATAAAATCCTGCCAGAGCAAAAAAACATAATATAATGTACAACGCAGACGTTAAGGGATTTTTTACCAATATTACCATTAGCGCAGAAAAGATTGCAATTATTGAAAATATATAAAAAAGCGCTTCCAAAATTAACCTCGCATGTTTGCAATGTTTTAACTTATTTTAACTTAATTAAATCAATTTAATTAACATAGAAAATTACAATTATAGCTCAATTAATTTATCTATTCCAAATATTCCTTCATCTCTGGTATAAAATCCAAACTCAAACTTGTCAGACATACTTATAGCTTCTTCAGGACAAATCTCTTCGCAATAGCCGCAGCATATGCACCTCAGCAAATCAATTTCAAATGACTCCGGATGCCTTCTCCCGTCATTAACAACGCCTGAAGCTATTTTATCTAAACTATGGTTATGTTTCTGCCTTTCCGTAAGCTCATGTTCGTTTCCATAATCTACATAACCTGAATTTATTTTTATCGCTTCCGATGGGCAGACAGTCTGGCACAGCATACATGCAACACATCTTAACGATTTGTCTTTATTAATATTAAGTTTCGGAAATCCCCTGAAATTTTCTGTCAATCTCAAACGCTCTTTAGGATATTGAAAAGTAACGGGTTTTTTAAAAAAAGTTCCCAACGTCGTTTTCAATCCTATAAGAAAGTTTTTCGATATTAAGATTAGCGAATTTTCTTCTTTTTTAGTATCCATAATATTATAAATAATTTTTTACATTATAAGCATAAATATAATTTATTCTATTCTTTAAACGTTAGTTTTAAGTCTCATATATCATTATGTGCATTTTATTATTAATTTTAAGTCTCGTATATAATTAAATATATTTTATATGTATATTTTATTATTATATGTATTTTATTATTTCCCCAATAGTATCATTATAAATCCGGTAACAACGATATTTGCCAGCGCTAAAGGAAGCAGAATCTTCCACCCGAGGTCCATAAGTTCATCATATCTTAATCTCGGATATGTCCATCTGAACCATATATAAACAAGTATTACTGCAAAAACTTTTAATGCGAACCATAGCACCGAAGGAAGAAACGGCCCTTCCCATCCGCCAAGAAAAAGCGTGGTGATAATAGCAGAATTGACCACTATCTGTGCATATTCCCCTATGAAGTAAAATGCAAATTTCATACTTGAATATTCCGTATGAAAACCGGCAACCAACTCGCCTTCCGCCTCGCCAAGGTCAAACGGCACCCTGTTCATTTCAGCTGTTGAAGCAATTAAATAAATTAAAAATCCGATTGGCTGATAAACTATAAACCACATATGCGCCTGCGATGAAACAATCTGTGCCAGACTCAAATTTCCCGCTATCATGATTACGCCTATTATCGAAAGAGCGAGAGACAGCTCGTAGCTTATCATCTGTGCAGCGGTTCTTATAGCTCCCAGCAGCGAATATTTGCTGTTTGATGCCCAGCCTCCTATTACCACGCCGTATATTCCTAGCGACGAAAGCGCCAAAATAAACAATATGCCTATATTTACGTTTGTAATCTGCAGAGGAATAATATGCCCCAATATTGTTACGGGAGCTCCGAACGGAATAACCGCAAATGTCGTCAATGCCGGAATAACAACAATAATAGGCGCAAGAATAAATAACATTCTGTTTGCATCGGCAGGTATAATATCTTCTTTAAAAAACAGTTTTATACCATCCGCTATAGGCTGAAGCATTCCGTGAAAACCTGCTTCCATCGGTCCAAGCCGGTTTTGTATGCGGGCTGCCACCTTGCGTTCTAAAAGCGTCAGATAAGCTGCCGACAGAAGCAGCACCCCGAACACAAGCAATATTTTTATCAATGTTGTTATTAACCAGAATATCATAATCTATTATACCCTAAATATATCTTAAAATAAATTATAGTCTTATAGCCGTATAATCTGCCTATTGTGATGATACTGTTAAATTATTTATCTATATATTATATTATGAGCTCATGCCATTATGAGCGCAATATTACAATATTACTATTATTTATTATTACTATTTTAATATATCCGATAATTGACCGAGAATGCAATAAAAATATTTATTTTAATAGAGCAATTTAGTGGAGTCATTATAATAAAACTTGCTTTTTGGTTTAATTTTATTAAAATGGATTATTTTATTTGCTTTAATCATTTCTAAAAATTGAGCGGATATATCGCCCGTATTAAATGAAATTCCGAGTTTACCGGACAAATCATCTAAAATTTCAGCTATACCGTATCGATATTCCCCCAGATTAAACTCATTGCTTACATGGAACGTCTTGCCTTCAAAATTTTCAAAATATCCGTCTTTTTGTTCTAAAAAATCCTGCACCGGCAAAACAATATCCGCCATAGCGGTTATACTGCTTATTTTTGAAGATAAAGCGGCCACAAAATTTAAATCTGTAATATATCGCGACAATTTCAAACCGCGGATATTATTTTCCGGTTCTTCATAATCGCCGATATAAATTAAATTTTTAATCTGCCCGGTTTCTATTCCGCTAATAATATTTTCATAAGATAAATATTGAGCTTTGTTATTTATTCCAGCTGCAATAAGACCTCTGTAATTAAAAGGCTTTATAAGAGGAAAAATATAGACTATTTTTTGTTCGTCTCTTGAGAAACCTGTAATTTCTTTAAGTATCAGCAATTCTTTATCTCTATCCGCCAACGACATAAAATTATCGCCTAAAATAATAGATATAGTATTATTTTTAAGAATAGCATCAACCGATTCATCGGTTTTTTTAAAATTAAAATCATAAAGATTCTGCCTAAGTTCATTCAGATATTTATGCAAATCGCCGTCATAATCTTTATTAATATCAATTTTTGCTGACGCTATATCTTCAAATCTTGCAAAATTTTCACTTCTTTTTTTGGCATTAGCATCTGAAACATTTATTAAAATTAATTTACCGCCGTGTTCTCTATGGCTCTTCATTATATTATAAGAAGCATAAGGTATTTCATCCTCAATTGAACCTATATATAAAACAAAGTCGGAATTTTGAACGGCATTGATTTCAAAATTTTTTTCAGATTTAAATATCTCTTTAAATTTCAAATAATTTTTACGGTAAAAACTTGTTTTGTCTATATCAAAACCCGCAGGTTTCAAAACATCTTCAACAAAATTTGAAATTAAATAACCGTCATTCGTAGAAACCGATGAAGAAACTACTACGGCAGTTTTGTCAATTTCATTGTTTTGTATTATATTTTTCAATCTGTCAGCCAAATGATTTAACGCATCGGCATAACCGCTATTTGAAAAATCAGATTTTATTTTCACTAAAGCGTTTTTAATATAATAATCGTCATCTTTTAAATTTTTGCCTATAGCGTCGTAAAAAAATCCGCTCCTACAAAGATATCCGCCGAATGCGGCTGCAGTCCTGACGAGAGATTCATCTTTAGCGTACCTGTAATATTCAACCCTGCAGGCGGCGGAACATTTGTTGCACACTGATGAAAACGGCGATTCCTGCCAGTATCTTTCTTTAAATTTTGATTGTTTTGAAATCAATGCTCCCACCGGACAAACTTCTATACAATTGCCGCAATAATAACAGTCTAAATAATTCTTATCATCTTTTATCTCTAAAAAAGCGCTGCCTTGCGGAACAGCTCCTTTTTCTATGTTATCTTCGTGCTTTAATCCTATATAGCCGTTATATCCTTTGTCTTTAATCTCTAAAAAGGGATTGCCGTACATATCGGAGCAGACTCTTATGCACCGTGAACACAGAACGCATCTCGTGGCATTATATTCTATAAGAGCGCTTTTAAAAATTTGCGTCCTGTCCGGATATAATTTTTTATTTTTTTGAACGGTAAGCCCGAATTCAAATGATAAATCCTGCAACAGACAGTCGCCTGATTTATCGCAGACAGGGCAATCTAAAGGATGGTCTAATAAGAGATGCGAGAGCGACCCTTTCCTGACTTCCCAAACTTTATCCGTATCGGTAAATATTTCATAACCTTCTTTTACCCGTGCAACACATGCAGGCAATGGATGTTTAATACCTTTAACCTCAACGGAGCATATCCTGCATGAACCAATCGGACGCAATCTTCTCAGATAACACAAAACAGGTATTCTAATGCCTGCCTGGGAAGCGGCTTCAAGTATCGTGAGCCCCGTCCTCGTCATCACTTTTTTGCCGTTTATAGTTATTTCGATATCCATATTGTGATTATATTATTGTATTATTAGATTATTCAGCTTTTAGTTATTGTTTTTTAAATGTTATAAGCATCATCATATAACACCTCATACATCGTGTTGCTTCATAAACGACATCGTCAGCCGTAAATCCTTTTTCCACCTCTGCAAAATTGCTTATGCGGTTCTCAATTTTCTCCTGAATCTGTTCCGGCGGAAAATTGCCTTCCGGGAAATCAGGATAATCTATTACTTCATTTTTATCATAAACGCCTAATTTCTCAAGAAAATGTTCAAAAACATCATCGTCTGTTATGTTAAAAGTTCCGGTGCGGACGTATTCATCGATTCTTTTCGCCGCTGTTTTACCGTCCCTGTTTGAGTTTACTATACTTATAGGTCCGGTCATCGCGTCGCCGCCTGCGAAAACACCGGGCATATCAGTCATATTTGTATATTCGTCGACAACGATTGTCTTCCATTTAGTCGATTTTATTTCAGGGGTATCTTTCAGAAAATCAAGATCCGGTACCTGACCTACAGCCATAATAAAAGAATCGCAGTCTATGTTAAACTCGGAACCGGGTATTTCAATAGGACTTCTCCTTCCGCTGGCATCCGGTTCGCCCAATTTCATGCGGCGGCACGTAACACCGCTGACTGAGCCTTTTTCGTTTATTATCGCTGTCGGATTCGTCAAGAATTCAAATTTAACCCCTTCTTCAATTGCGGTATCAACTTCATATGCAGCAGCGGGCATCTGCTCCCTTGCTCTTCTATAGACAACTACTACTTCCTTAAAACCTAGTCTTAAAGCTGTTCTACAGCAGTCCATAGCAACGTTTCCGCCGCCTTCTATTATTACTTTTTTTCCTAGTTTTATATGATTTCCTAAAGCAACATCCCTTAGAAATTTAACGCCTTCAAAAAAACCTTTCAGATTATCGCTTTCCCCTGGCAGACCTATAATCTGTCCTTTATGAGCGCCTACTGCCAAATAGACCGCTTTAAATCCGTCGTTAAATAAATCTTTTATAGAAAAATCCTTTCCCAGCCTTTTCTCGGTTTTATAATCTATGCCTGCTGAAAGTATATAGTTAATCTCTTTATCTAGTAATTCCTGCGTAAGCCTATATTTTGGTATTCCGACATTCATCATGCCGCCTAACACCGGAAGCGCTTCAAATATGACCGGCATATAGCCCATCAGCCTGAGATAATATGCACAGCTCAATCCCGCAGGGCCTGAACCTATTACGGCTATTTTAATACCGTTGTCTTTAATATCAAACTTCGGTTTAATACTTGTATAAAATTCATTATCTGCAGCGAAACGCCTTATTAAGCATATCTGAATCGGTTTATCTAAGTTTGCCCTTCGGCAGTTATCCTGACAAGGATGAAAACATGACCTGCCGAGAATAGCCGCTAACGGGGTATTTCTGCGTGCAGATTCAAGGGCATCTTCGTATCTTCCGTCCCTGACTCTTTCAATCCAGTTGGGAATATCTAATTTTGAAGGGCATCCGTTAATGCAGGGAGCCGTTATTTTTATGATGTAATCGCCCTTATGTATTATTTCTTTATTTAATATTGCTTTCTCAAAATCTTCTCTAAAATTTTCTATTAATTCCTTGACGGCGGTCGGTCCCATTGTACCTACCGTGCATTTAGATGCGGACATTATCCATTCGCATTCTTTTTGTAACTTGTCTAAGTCTTGTATTTCAGCCTTTCCGCTGCAGATTTTCTCAAGAAGTTCCAAAGCTGCCGATGTTCCGATTCTGCAGGGAACGCATACGCCGCAGGAAAGTTTCTGCAGTTCCGCCATGTAGCATCTCGCAAGGTCAATTTTATTATCTTCGTCGCTAAGCAAGGCAACGCCGCTCCAGTTTAGTACGGAAGATATTTGACCGCGGCCAGATGGTTTAAAGGCTTCTATATCTATTTTATTTTCATACTTATCAATTAAATTCATATTGATATATGCCGGTAAATTTTAATATTTTTATGTTAATTAATTATAATATAATATATATATAATTATATAAGAAAAACTTGTTTATCTGTCTATCTCCCCCAGCAGTATATCAATACTTCCCAATATTGAAACAAGGTCAGCCAGCAAATGCCCTTTTGCCATTTTATTTAATGCGCTGACATTACAGAAAGACGGCGGTCTAACCCTCATTCTATAAGGAAAAGCGGAACCGTCGGAAATCATATAATACCCCAATTCGCCGCGCGGATTTTCAATTGATACATAAGCTTCTCCTTTAGGAGGTTTGATACCCTCCATTCCGTATTTAAACAATGATATCATACCTTCCATAGTAGTCAGCGCTCTTTTTTTTGGCGGTATGACATATAACGGATATGCGTCATAGTTCAGAAATTCACCTTCCGGAATATTTTCTAAAGCCTGATGCACAATCTTCAAACTTTGCCTCATCTCTTCCATTCTCACAATGTACCGGTCGTAAACATCTCCGACGTCGCCTGTCGGTATGTCAAAATCAAAATCTTCATAACTTGAATAAGGATTTATTTTTCTCACATCGTATTTTAGCCCGCTTCCTCTTAAACAAGGGCCTGTAAGAGCAAAATTAACGGCATCCTCTTTAGAAATAATGCCGATATTCCTAGTTCTCTCAAACCATATTTTATTATTTGTCAAAAGCGCTTCATACTGGTTTATTTTTTCTGGAAATATTTTTATAAAATCCCGCGCTTTTTCAACAAAATCTTTATGAACATCCTTTGCCAGTCCGCCTACCCTAAAAAACGACGGCGTCATTCTTGCGCCGGTTAATGTTTCAATAAGGTCTAATACAAGTTCTCTCTCTCTAAAACAATAAAGAAATTCAGTCAGCGCTCCAAGGTCAACGGCATGCGTTCCAAGCCACACTAAATGCGAACTTATTCTTGTAAGTTCGGCTAAAATAACCCTGACATATTCAGCGCGTTTTGTAGCTTTAACGCCGCACAATTTTTCGACTGTTAATATATATCCCAGATTATTAGAAGCGCCGGAAACATAATCCATTCTGTCTGTGATGGTTTCTGCCTGATGATATGTTCTGAATTCAGCATACTTTTCCATACTTGTATGCAGATAACCGATAATAGGCTCGGCATGCACGACCGTCTCACCGTCTAATTGAACGACAATTCTGAGCACTCCGTGTGTACTCGGATGCTGAGGACCTATATTTACTACAAAATTTTCGACGTCGATAAGAAAATCTTTATATTCAAACATATTTGCTTTACAATTTTTAAATTTTTAGTTATTTAGTTATTTAATGCTTTAATTTAAAAAAATTATATGATTAAAACTATTTATTCCCAAACTCTTTTTCTTCAAGAAAACCCGGAGCATCAAAATTTAATTCTTCTACAGCCGGTCTTTTTCTTAAAGGATAGTCTTTTAGCAAAGGGTGTCCGTCCCAATCCTCAGGATTAAGAATACGTTTAAGATGAGGATGTCCCTTAAACTTTAAGCCGAACATGTCATAAACCTCTCTTTCAAACCAGTTAGCAGACTCATAAATTGAGGTTAAACTCGGATAATCGGGTTCATCCATTTTGCTCCGGCATTTAACAAATATTCTAAAATTATTTTTAGTAGAATATAAATTGTATACAACCTCAACTCTTTCATCTCTTTTTGGATAATCAACTCCAAAAAGGTCGGAAAGCATATCGAAATTAAGCCTTGAATCCTCTTTCATAAATTTGACTAATTCTGGCAAATTCTCTTTTGCCGTTGTTATGCGCACATCGCCGTTAGAAGTATCGGTTGAAATTATATGCTTTTGCATTACATCTTTAATTACGCTTAGCGCAAAAAACGTTTCCATATCTTCACTGTTCATATATTTGATTTATTAAATCCAATCCAAAATTAAATTTAATTCATATTTAATTAAAATAAATTAAAACTGCTCATTTTAAATATATTAATTGCAATCCAAAATTAAAATAAATTGCAATTGCTTATCAATAATAAAAATAAAAAATCGCCTTCAATAAAAATTTAGTGAAAAACTTATCTTTTTAAAGTTCCTTGTTCAATTTTTTCCTGTAATTTCACGATACCGTAAATAAGGGCTTCGGGACGCGGAGGGCATCCCGGCACATAAACATCTACCGGTATAATCTGATCTACGCCCTGAACAACGCTGTAAACATTGAACAATCCGCCTGAACAAGCGCAATCGCCCATTGCAATTACCCATTTAGGATTGGGCATCTGGTCATAAAGCCTTTTAACTACAGGCGCCATTTTATAAGAAACCCTGCCTGAAACTATCATTAAATCCGACTGTCTCGGTGTTGAGCGGAATATCAGCCCAAGACGGTCAATGTCGTACCTGGACGATGCCGTGGTCATCATTTCAATAGCGCAGCAGGCTAAGCCGAAAGTAGCCGGCCATATTGACCATTTTCTTCCCCACGAAACCAATTTATCTAAAGCGGCGGTAAGAACATTATCTCCCAGATTATCTTCTAATCCCATTTAAGCGCTCCTTTTTTCCACACATAGACAAGTCCAAAAACCAAAATAGCAATAAATAGAAACATTTCAACAAAGCCGTATAATCCAAGACTTGAGAATACGACTGCCCACGGAAATAAAAATAATGCTTCTATATCAAACAATAAAAAAAATATTGCTATTAAATAAAATTTAATATCAAATCTGGCGTGCGGTTCTCCAATAGGTTCAATACCGCATTCATACGCTTTTAGTTTGCCTTTTTCGTAAGTCTTTTTGCCTAAAAGCGAGGAAAAAACTACCGTAAAAATTGCAAACAATATAGCGATTGCAAGCATTATCAAAATAGGTAAAAATGAATTCTGTTCCATAATTAAAATTATACCGTAATTTTCAATTTTTTAAATAAAAAATATTTTAACAACCTATTTATATATACTTTTTATATATATTATATATTTTTTATATATATTTATATGCACCCTATACTTATATATATCTTTTATTTTATATGCACCCTATTATATTATATCCGCTCAAATATATTATTATATTTATATATTATAATATTACTATAATAATATTTTGACAAATCTGCGAGAAAATTTCAAGAACTATTTTATAAAAATATTAAATTATTTCAGGTCGTTTAAATAATACAATAACGTTCTTGCTCCAACTCCGGTAGCTCCCTTTGTATTATATGCAAAACCTGTTTTCGTAAATGACGGTCCGGCAATATCTATGTGGCACCATTTAACATTGTCAGACACAAATTCTTCCAGAAACATACCCGCCGTTATAGCTCCGCCGTACCTGTTCCCTACATTTTTTAAATCTGCTATCGGGCTTTGCAGCTTCTCCTTCATATTGTCGTCAAAAGGCAGTTCCCACATTCTTTCTCCGGCTGTTTCAGAAGTCGCAAGAATATTTTTAATAATTTCTTTATTATTGCCCATTATACCGGAAGTATATTCGCCGAGGGCAACAACGCAGGCTCCGGTTAAGGTCGCCAAATCGATTATCTCGTCGACGCCTAAATCGCATGCGTACGACAGCGCATCCGCAAGCGTAAGCCTTCCTTCCGCGTCGGTATTGTCAATTTCTATAGTTTTCCCGTTTAATGCTTTAACTACATCGTCCGGCCGCTGAGCTCCTCCTCCGGGCATATTTTCGCAGGCAGCTATAATACCGTGGACTTCGGCATCAGGAGCAATTTTATTTATATATTTCATTACGGCAAGAACGCTGCAAGCCCCAGATTTATCAGATTTCATCGTCGTCATATAGTCGGCGGGTTTCAGAGAAAGTCCGCCGCTGTCAAAAGTAATACCTTTTCCTAAAATGGCAATTTTTTTAATTTTATCTTTTTTGCCGTTTTTGCTATTTTTATTTTTTTTATCATTATTATTGCTATTATCATATTGAAGATGGATAAACCTCGGAGGGTTTTTTGAACCGCGCGCAACCCCGTAAAACGCATTCATTCCAAGTTCGACAATCTTATTTTCATCAAATATTTTACATTTTAAATTATTATCCTTAGCTATTTCCTGAGCGACTGACGCCAGATATTCCGGATTGATTATATTTCCTGGTTCGTTGACTAAATCCCTCGCAAAATTAGCAGCAGAGGATGTAATCTCCCCAAATGCAAATCCTTCTTCTATATCTTTTAAATCTGATTTGCTTAACTTTAAATCTGTAAAAAAAACTTTTATCGCCTTTATAATATTGCCGCTATGAATATTTTCCTTTTTGCTTTTAGCTTCAGTTTTGTATTTTTTAAATTCATACATTCCAAGTTCTGCGCCTTCAACAATAGAAGCGCCTGCATAAAATAAATCATTTTTTTTAAATATATTGTCAGGCATGACAATTAAAATTTTTTCCAAAGCGCAGCTTTTTGCTGTTTTGCATGAAGAAGACACAAGAATTCTGAGGACATCGGTATTAAAATTACTCCTTTTCCCTAATCCTGCGACCAGAATATACGACGGATATTCTATTAATAATTTTTTATCTTTTTTAGCCTTAAAATCAACTTTTTTAATTCTTTCATAAATTAAATCTAATTTCTCAAAAGAACTGCCGTTTAAAAAGGTTTTTTCCTCCCCTTCAAAAACTCCGAAAACTAGAATATTATCAATATTCTTTATATTTTTTTCATTCTTTTTAATAGCTTCTAATATTGCATCCTCTGTTTCAATTATCTTAAAATCCAATTTGCCGCCCTCCATAAGTTATATATAATGTAATATGCTGCATTGCGTTGTAATTAGCTACCCCAAAAAAGACAGACTATTATAATTTGGTGCATTGCATCTGATTATATTATATCTATTTATATTTATTTATATTTGCAATCTGCGAATATTTTCAAACCCATCAATATACAGCAGTAATAAACCGTGAACATATATCCCGTCAATCTTCTTCAATTGTTGATAAATCCCCTTCGCTTATACCCATTTCACGAGCCTTTAAAACCCTTCTCATGATTTTGCCGCTTCTTGTCTTCGGTAAAGAATCAACAAATTCAATCTCGTCCGGTTTTGCAATAGGTCCTAAATGGATACCCACGTTATTCCTTATATCTTCCATTAAAGAATCGCTTTTTTCAATACCGGGTTTTAATACTACGAACGCTTTAATTGAATTGCCTTTCAGTTCATGAGGCTTCCCTATAGCTGCGGATTCCGCAACCGCTCCGTGGGTTATTATAGCGCTTTCTATTTCAGCAGTCCCAAGCCTGTATCCCGATACTTTAATGACGTCGTCAATTCTCCCCATAACGTAAAAATAACCGTCGATGTCACGCTTTGCGGTATCACCTGCCAGATATATGTTTTTACCGAACTTAGAAAAATAAGTTTCTTCATATCTTTTGTCATCGTTATAAATTGTTCTCATCATTGACGGCCATGGTTTTTTAATAACTAAATAGCCGCCTTTCTCCGATTCGCAGCTGTTCCCGTTCTCATCAAATATATCAGCGTCTATACCCAAGAATGGCTTACCGCAAGAGCCCGGTTTTAAAGGCATCGTAGGTACAGGGGTTATTAAAAAAGCTCCGGATTCTGTTTGCCACCAAGTATCCATTATTGGACAATGCTCTTTACCTATATGTTTATAATACCATTTCCAGACTTCCGGATTAATGGGCTCTCCGACACTTCCCAAAATCCGCAGCGAACTCAAATTATGCCTGTTTGGCCACGCTTCGCCGTATCGCATTGCGCCTCTTACGGCTGTAGGCGAGGTATAAAAAATATTTACGCCGTATTTTTCAATAATTTTCCACCATCTGTCAGGATAAGGATAAAACGGAGCGCCTTCAACCATCAAGGTAGTCGCACCGTTGAGCAAAGGTCCGTAAATAATATAGGAATGCCCTGTTATCCAGCCCGGGTCGGCAGCACACCAGTATGTATCAGAGTCTTTTATGTCAAAAACGTATTTGGACGAAATGTAAGTCCCGACGGCATACCCGCCGTGAACGTGCAGTATGCCCTTAGGCTGTCCGGTAGTTCCCGAAGTATATAAAATGAAAAGCGGATCTCCGGCATCAGTTTCTTCAGTCTTGCAATAACTGCTTGCAATAGGAAGTTTCATCAGCTCATCATAATAAAAATCTCTGGAGGAATCCATGCTTACACTATGCTCCGTTCTTTTGACAACAATGACTGTTTGAACTACGGGGGCCTTCTTAATAGCTTCATCCGCTATTTTTTTTAATTCTACAATCTTCCCGCCTCTGTATGCTCCGTCTGATGTAATAAGTATTTTGCTTTTAGCATCTAAAATTCTGTCTTTTAACGCATCTACGGAAAAACCGGCATAAACTACGCTGTGAATTGCACCTATTTTTGCGCAGGCAAGCATGCAGATAGCTATTTCAGGTATATTAGGCAAATAGATAGTAACTCTGTCGCCTTTTTTGACGCCAAAACTTTTTAGAACGTTGGCGAATTTATTTACTTCTCTGTAAAGAGCAAAATAGGTATAGGTTCTTTCTTTACCATCCTCGCCTTCCCATATAATTGCAAGTTTATTTTTTCTGAATGTATGAATATGCCTGTCTAACGCATTATGAACTATGTTTATTTTGCCTCCCGTAAACCATTTTGCAAACGGAGGGTTATAATCAAGAACTTTATCATAGTGCTTAAACCAATCTAACTGCCGTGCGGTTTCATCCCAAAATTTCTCATTTTCATTGACAGAGTATTTATAAAGTTTATCATAATCCTCTATATAGGAATTTTTTATTATTTCCTTTGACGGACTAAATAACTCTTTTTCTGATGTAAGCGTATCAAAAGTATCCATTAGTACATCCTCCTCGTCTTGTTCCGTTTTAAATTTTTGCGACCTTTTTGCCTCTTTGCTTTATTACAACTATTTTAAATTTATAATTATTCATTTTATCATATCTATTTATCATAACCTATGCCGTACTAATTACGGCAATATTAGTATGCCGCCGAACAAAGTAAAACTAAACCGGCCTTAACCGGTTTAGTTTTACTCGTACTTAATTAATATTTAAATTTCTTAATTATACCTATCAGTTTTTCTAATTCAGAATACACTGAAGCGGCTTCTTTAGTTGCATTCTTAGCCTTACCGGAATTTGACGAAGCAAGGTTAGAAACTTTTTCTATATTTTCGGATATTTCCGAGGTAGCTGCGGTCTGCTCTTCTGAAGCTGCCGCTATAGAATCAATTTGGTCTGCTAAACTTAAAATATTTGTTTCTATATTGCTTAACGATTCTCCGGCTTGCGAAGCAAATTCAACCGAAGAATTAACTTCTTTAAGAGTATTATCCATAGAAGATTTGGTAGTTTGCGTATTTTGCTGAATAGTCTGAACCTTAGAAACAATTTCTTTTGTTGCTTTTACGGTCCTTTCCGCCAGTTTTCTTACCTCATCTGCAACAACGGCGAAACCCCTGCCTTGTTCCCCTGCCCTTGCAGCTTCTATGGCTGCGTTTAGCGCAAGAAGATTTGTCTGGTCTGCTATATCGTTAATAACTGAGATAATTTCTCCGATTTCTAATGAGCTTTTTTCCAATCCGTTAATCATGGAGCCGAGTTTTTCCGTCAGCACGGCGACATTTTTAATACCTGATATGGCATTTCCTACTACGTTAAAACCTTCTTTTGCATTACCGGATGCCTCCTTAGCGACATTGCTGACTTTTTGCGTATTGCCCGCTATTTCCCTTATAGTCTGCGACATTTCCTCTGATGCGGCAGCCACGTGAGTGGAAAGTTCCGACTGTTCTTCCGCTTTTTCGCTGATTTCCGAAACATGCGTTTCTATCGACGTGCTGACGTCAACAATAGCCATCGCCTGTTCGTTTACCATCTGAACTATCTCTCTTATATCTATAATAAATTTATTAAATTCGTTAGTCACGTCCGTTATTTCATCATAAACGGAATTTCTGTAAACATCGCATTTCAGGCAGATTTTTTCACCTTTGTCGCCGTATTTTTCAATCTGGGTGTCCCAGCATCTCGGCTGCAATTCATCCTGAAGAAGCATACAATCTTTAATTTTTTTTCTTATAATAGTCGTTCTGTCATAGCATTCCATCGGGATAAGCTTGCTGAGGTCGCCTTCTCCCCTTGAAATATCCCTTATCCTGCCGTAAAATTTTTTCATAGGTTTAATAAAACTGTATCTGAAAGCAAGATATATGACAAATATGGCTATAACAAGGAAAATAAATGCAAATATAATAATGGTGCTTAAAAATTGCTTAGAAGAGTTTACAGTATTTTTAAGGGAATAGAGCAATGTAACGCCGCCAAGCGTTGTACCGGGTTTCACGGTATGGCATTCTAAACAGTCTATACCCCGTTCCAATTTTTCGGCAACAAAAGGAACCCCTACTATAATGTACGGTTTTCCTTTTTTGTACAGCTCTTTGACTATTGTCTTCTTTGATGCCAGTATTTTTTTGTCAAAAGCGGTAGTGGGTATTTCCTGCTTTAAACCGGGTCCGAATTCTTTATTTACAGGCGCGCCCCTTACGAGTTTAAAAGCGTCTATTCCGTGTATTTTTCTGTAGATTGCGAATAGCTGCCTTCTGTCGGATTTTTTTAAGATAGTTCCGTTAAGCATCATAGCATTTAAACTTGACAGCATTGTCGTTGCGGTTATGGTCGCATCGTTTTTGGTAGTGTTAATTGCAAGATTTAACTGGGTTATATAGGCATAATATGCGCCGCCGAGCACTATAAATATAAATACGGCGGAAATCATGACAAGCAATTTTGTTTTTATTGAAATCTTTTTTAATTTTGAAAAATCGAACATCACAGCCCCCTTGATAACAATTTAATTCACTGCAGTAATAATTAAGATGATAATATGAAATAAAAAGACAATATATAATATATACGGTATTCTGCAATTTTTGCATTGAATATGTGCATGCGCGTGCGTATGTATTTTTATATATATATTAAATAATAAATATTGCAGTTAAACAAGAAAAAAATAAAAAATAGTGACGGACACAATCTATTCTGCGTATCCGGCATTGCCGCCGGCGGTTTATTGCTGCAAATCTGCAATAATAATTAATTAACATTATAATATTAATAGTATATTACAGCCGCCTTTATTTTTATTTTATTGATGCAATTTTTCTGTAGAGATTTCTTTCGCTGATGCCCGTTATATCGGCTATTTCGGACTTGCTTAAATTTTTATGCAATAAATATTTTAAATATTTTTCTTCAATTTCATTTAATGCAAGATGTGAATCAAACAAATATGTAAAATCTGCATCGTCTGTTTTTCCGCGGTAATTAGCCGCAGCAGTTTCTATCTGAATATGTTCGGGCATTATCGCATCTTTTGCGTCCGATAAGACTATAGCCCTTTCAATAACATTTTTCAGTTCCCTGACATTGCCCGGCCAGCTGTAATTAAAAAGTTTATCCATGGCATCGGGAGAAATAACTTTCGATGTATTGATTTTATTTTTTTTTGTCATAAAAAAATGGGTCAGGTAAGGAATATCTTCTTTTCTATCTCTTAACGGAGGAAGTTCTATAATAAAACCGCTTATTCTATAGTATAAATCTCCCCTAAATTTATTTTCTTCAATCATCTTTCTTAAATGTTTATTCGTAGCGGTAATAATTCTTGCATCAATTTGGATACTTTTAGACGACCCGACCCTTCTGAAACTCTTAGTGTCTATTATTCTTAATAATTTTGATTGTATAATATTGCTTATTTCTCCAATTTCATCTATAAATAATATACCTTTATCGGCATACTCGAGAAGTCCTTTTTTTAGGATATCTGCGCCTGTAAAAGACCCTCTTTCGTGCCCGAACAGTTCAGATTCAAACAAATTTTCTGAAAGATTGCAGGAATCCACGATTATAAGAGGATTATCCGCCCTGCCCGACATTCTGTGTAAAAGATTAGCGCTTAACTCTTTGCCCGTACCTGATTCGCCGAGAATCAGCACATTTATATCCGATTTGGCGGCTAATCCTATATCGTCTACAACTTTTTGCGCGGCTTTAGACTTGCCTATAAAATATTTCTTAGAAATTTCTCTTTTAAAATAATCCGCCATTGTTTTTAAATTTATATTTTCAACTAATCTTTTGATAGTGAGACTTAGCTCTTCAAGGCTTAACGGTTTGACTAAATAATCATACGCGCCAATTTTTAAAGCCGTTACGGCGCTGTCTATACTTCCGAATCCGGTCAATATTATAACCTCTGATTCTTTTGTTTTAGATTTTATTATTTTTAAAAGATCTATCCCCGACATACCCGGTAATTTTAAATCTGAAACAACGATGTGAAAATAATAATTTTTAAGGTGTTCCATAGCTTCTTCGCCGGAAGAAACTGCAAGGGTATCATAGCCCTGATTTTTCAGATAACCGGTCATTATATTTCTATAATTTGCGTCATCATCGACTATTAATACAGATATAGTATTGCTGGACATTGAATTATTCATATGGCACGTTAATCGGCACTTTTATAGTAAATTTTGTTCCGATGTTTTCTTTTGACCTTACTTCTATTGAGCCGCCTAATGATTTTATTATGCTCAGGCTGATTGACAATCCCAGCCCTGAATTATCGGTACCTTTATTTTTTGAAAAAAACGGGTCAAAAATTCTTTTAATATTTTCTATAGAAATACCTTTTCCGTTATCTATTATAAAAATAGATATGTAATCTTTCATTTTTTTGGTTATAAAATAAACTATTCCCGTGTATTCATTGACGGCCTGAATAGCATTAAGTCCTATGTTTAATATAACCTGTCTCAATCCTGCATCTGAAAAATTAATTACGGGCAGGTCCTCGCAAAATTTCTTTTCAATCATTATATGCTTTTGATTTGCGAGAAACATTAAAAGCGACACCGTTTCATTTATAGAACAATTGACATCGATTATATCCGTGGATTCGGAAACAGGTCTTGAGAAAAGCAGCATCTTTTTTGTTATTGATTTACATCTTTCTATCTCGCTCTGCATCAATCCAAAATATTTTTTAATATCGCAGCTCCCAGGCTCTATTACTATTTCAGAATGGTTTAGTCTGCGCTCCAGTTCGTCATTTCCGGATATACAGCTTCTAATCATATCAATTGATGCAAGAATATTATTAAGAGGATTATTAATTTCATGCGCTACTCCTTCTGCAAGATACGCAACTTCGGCAAGTCTTTGCGATAAATTAAATTTTGTCTCGCCGACTGAATCCGAGCCGATTTGCCTTACTACTTCAACCGCATATACTTTTCCGGTACTGCCGTCCACTAAAGGAGCCGAACTGATTTCAACGGCGATTTCCTTATTTTTATATCCGAAATGACCGTGAATAACCTTAACGGTGTTCCTTTTTTTGATAACTTCTTCTATGGAACATGATTCCAGCATAGGGTCGCATGGGTCGTCTCTCAAATGCGATACTTTATAGCAATAGTTGCCGATAATTTCATCTTTGGATAAATCAGAATTGTCCAAAAACGCCTTATTGGCATAGACAATTCTGAAATTTTCGTCAATAACGATGACACCGTCGCTTATGCTGTTTAAGATATCTGAATAATTTAATGCAGCCGGCATGTTTATATTAACCCTCATCTAAATATTTCGTATAATATTGTAATTATAACATTATATATAATATATAATATAATGCATACAACATATAATAAGCAGATAATAATTAATTAATATAATATATAGAACAGTATATATAACAATTAATAAAATTAAATTTTTCTTGACTATATAAATTATTTTATATAAAATTATATGTCATTTAATTTATAGATTTTTATGCAGCATTAACTGTAACTATATATAATATATAATGCATTATATTATAATATAATTACGACTTAATAATATAACAAAAATTCCAATAATATTATAGAGGTATTTTATGAACGATTACGCAGTTATTATTTCAGGTTCTAAACAATACAAAGTGTCTATAGGGGATACCATAAAAACAGAAAAGCTGAATGTTGAAAAGGGCGGCGAGGTAATTTTCAGCGCCAGCATGACAAAAAAAGGCGATGCAATCACTATAGGCAGTCCGATTATCGAAAATACAAATGTAAAAGGGATAGTAGTCAAAGAAGAAGGCAAAGCAAAAAAAGTTATAGCTTTTAAAATGAAAAGACGAAAAGGCGAAAGAAAAAAAATAGGGCACAGACAAAGGTTTTCAGAGATTAAAATTACGGAAATTTTATAGAATCATAGAAAATTGTTAAAAAATTTTAATAATTTTAACAATAAGTAAAATTAAATCAATAAGTAAAATTAAATCAAAAGGGTGTTAAAATGGCTCATAAAAAAGCTGGCGGCAGTTCAAGAAACGGCAGAGACAGTCAAGGACAAAGACGCGGCGTGAAAAAATTCGGCAGCGAAAAAATAAAAACAGGGCAAATCATCGTCAGACAGGTTGGTTCTACATTTCATCCGGGAAAAAATGTTAAATCCGGCAGAGATTACACATTATTTGCTATAGCGGACGGCTACGTAAAATTTCATTACGGCAAAAATGACAGAAAATTTGTAAGCGTCGTTGAAGAATTATGACATCCGTCAATAGAAAAATAATAGTTCTTCATTTTATATGAAATTTATAGACAATGTTTTAATAACCGTTATTTCTGGAAACGGAGGAAAAGGAGCAGTTAGTTTCAGACGTGAAAGGTTTATCCCGAAAGGAGGTCCTGACGGCGGCGAAGGCGGGGACGGCGGGGACGCTGTTATTACCGCAGACCATAATGTCCTGAGTCTTCTTGATTTTAGATATAAACCTAAATATCCTGCCGAAAATGGGAAAAACGGACAAGGCGCAAACAAAAAAGGAAAAAACGGACGTCCTCTTCATATCAAAGTTCCGGTTGGAACTTCAATAATAGATTATGAGACAAAAGAAATTATAGCCGACCTTACAAAAGACAGAGAACAGTTTATTATATGCAAAGGCGGGCGCGGAGGCAAAGGCAATGCGTTTTTTAAGTCTTCTACAAACAGAAGACCGCGTTTTTCGCAGCCCGGAATGCCCGGAGAAACAAAAAAAATATATCTTGTTCTAAAAAGCATAGGGGATATCGGAATAATCGGTCTTCCTAACGCAGGCAAATCTACTCTGATTTCTAAACTTTCTCAGAGTCATCCTGAAATTTCGTCATATCCTTTTACTACAAAATCTCCTAATCTTGGCGTATCTGTGGATGAAGAAACCGGTAAATCTTTTGTTATAGTCGATATACCGGGTATTATGGAAGGAGCTTCCGACGGTTACGGTCTCGGTTTGATTTTCTTAAAACATATTGAAAGAGCCAAAATTTTACTGCATCTGATAGAAATAGGCAAACCTGACGAAATTATAAAAAGATTTAATACGGTAATTAGCGAAATAAATAAATTTAATAGCGATATTCTGACAAAGAAACAGATTGTTGTTATAAACAAAATTGACACGGTAAAAAATAAAAAGGGATATGCCGGCATTAAAAATAAAGTATCCGAACATCTTAAGTCTTCGGGCACCGAATTATTATTTATTTCTGCCGCAGACGGTTCAGGAATTGAGGAATTAAAAGAAAAATTAAAATTATTAGTCGATTATTAAATAATCAAATTAAGCTTTAAATAAAAAATTTAAAATAATGACTGAAATTATTAATCAAAATAATGATTTCTTTAATTTAAAAAAAAGAATAGTTGTCAAAATAGGCACTCAGGTTTTAATAGACAACGACGGAAAGCTGTCGTCTGCATCATTTAGAAAAATTACTGAATTTGTTGACGCCCTGAGATTTAAAAAAAAAGAGGTTATTTTAGTTTCATCCGGCGCAATTGCCGCAGGAAGAAATGTTCTGAATATCGAAACATCCGCGAAATTTTTGACTATTCCCCAAAAACAGGCTCTGGCTTCTTGCGGACAGTCTCTTCTTATGAAAACCTATTCATCCCATTTTAAAAAATATAATATAAAAACTGCTCAAATTCTTTTAACCAAAGACGACATATCCTCAAGAAAAAGATTCACCAACGCAAGAAATACTATTTATGAGCTGTTAAAAAATAATGTCGTTCCGATTATTAACGAAAACGACACGATATCAACCGAGGAAATTAAATTTTCAGATAATGATTATCTCTCTGCGCTTACGGCAAATCTTGCCTGCGCAGACCTTTTAATAATATTATCAAATGTTAACGGGGTATATGATAAAAATCCATATTTAAATAATTCTGCGAATCAGATAAAAATAATAGATAATATCAAAAATTTTATAGACGATTTTAAAGATACTTCTAAAAGCATTCACGGAACAGGCGGCATGAAATCAAAACTTGAGTCGGCTTATATCGCTTCAGAAGCCGGAATAGACACCATAATTGCCTCAGGAAAAGATAAAAAAGTCCTCAGGTCTCTATCAAACGGCAAAATCACAGGGACCTTTATTTTGTCTTCTTATGAAGAAATCAGCAAAAAAAAACACTGGCTCATATTCGGTATGGAAAAAAACGGTTTGCTGGTCTGCGATCAGGGTGCTATAGAAGCTATTACACTTAATAATAAAAGTCTGCTTGCAAGCGGCATCATAGATGTTAAAGGAAATTTTAAAAAACACAACGGCATATACATAGCGAATGAACAAAATAAAATTGTCGCCGCCGGAATTTCTAATTTCGATGCCGAGGAGATAAAAAAAATTAAAGGCTTAAAGTCAAGCGAAATTCAAGTAATGCTCAATAGCGTACATACAAACGGGATAGGAATAGCCGTACATAAAAATAATATGGTACTGCTTTAACATACTCCCCATTGCTAAAGCAAAGGGCTTTACGGCACCTATTTGCAAAGTAAATTAATATAAAATCGGGAATAAATATTATGGAAGAACAAAATCTCAGTATAGAAGTTATTGCGAAGCAAACCTATGAAGCAAGCAGCTTTATCGCAAATGCAAGCAGTTTAACAAAACTTAGGCTGCTAAACGATATTGGAAAATTACTATTAGAAAACAAGGAATTTTTAATATCGGAAAATTCAAAAGATATACGGCACGCCAGAGAAAACTCGCTCAAAGAATCTCTTATAGACAGATTGACTATCAGCGAAAAAACTATAAATTCGATGATGGCATCCATAGAGGACGTTAAGAAAATAAAAGACCCCATAGGTGAAATAGAAAATATTTCCGTAAGACCCAATGGTCTCATGGTAGGTAAAATGCGCATTCCGCTGGGGGTCATAGGAATAATTTACGAATCAAGACCAAATGTAACGCTTGATGCTTCTATACTCTGCCTGCTGTCCGGAAATGCCGCCGTGCTCAGAGGAGGTTCAGAAGCCATTAATTCTAACCTTGCTCTGATTTATATTATAAAGGAAGCTTTGAAAAAAAATGGATTATCTGAAAATATTATATCCATGGTTCCTTATACCGACCGCTCTGCCGTATTGGAACTCATATCGCAAAAAAAATATATTGACCTTGTGATACCGAGAGGCGGCGAAGGTTTAATTTCATTCGTAACCGAAAATTCAAAAATTCCCGTAGTAAAACATGACAAAGGCGTTTGCCATATATATATAGATGATGCCTGCAATATTCAAAAAGCCGTTGATATTGTTATTAACGCCAAAGTTCAAAGGCCTTCCGTGTGTAATGCATTAGAAACTCTTCTTGTCCATGAAAAAATAGCGGATAAATTTATGCCTGTTCTGCTGAAAGAATTAAGCGGCAGGAATGTGGAAACAAGGCTGGATGATGAGCTTTTGCATATATTTAAGAATCAATTTAAATTCATAACCGCCGCTTCTGCCGATGATTGGAACACGGAATATTTAGACCTTATTTTATCGGTAAAATCAGTTGTCGATATTAATTTTGCTATAGAGCATATAAAAAAATACGGCTCAAACCATACGGAAGCGATAATAACGGAAAATTATACGAATGCAATGGATTTTATTAAAAAAGTCAATTCTTCCTGCGTTTTAATAAATGCATCTACAAGATTTAACGACGGTTTCGAACTTGGACTAGGGGCGGAAATAGGCATATCGACATCAAAAATACATGCATACGGACCCATGGGAGCAAAAGAACTGACCACAACAAAATTTGTAGTTTTTGGAAATTATCAGACAAGAATATGAAAATAGGTATATTCGGCGGGTCGTTCAATCCGGTACATTACGGACATTTAAGAACATGCGAAGAACTTATTGAAAAGGCTTCTCTTGATAAAGTAATATTTATACCGACAAATATTACATCCAACAAGCAGGAAACCGCAATAAATTCGTGCAGCAGATTTGAAATGGTGAGAATGGCTATAGCCTCCAATGCTAAATTTGAAGCGTCAGATATTGAAATCAAAAGGGGCGGGGTCTCATTTTCTTACAATACTATAAAAGAATTAAAAGAAATCTATAACGGCGACGAACTTTTTTTTATTATAGGATTTGAAGCCTTCACTGAAATCAAAAATTGGAAAAAAAGCCATCAGCTTTTTGAGATGACTAATTTTATAATTATCAACAGAGGCATGGACATAAAAACAAAATCTGAAAATTTAGCCTTAATCTCAAAATATATTCCGGAACCGGTACGCAATAAAATTACTGTTGATATTAGCCGCGACAGACTGGTAATATATCCAGAAAATATATCTATATTTTTATTAGAGGTTACTATGTTAGATATATCTTCGACAAAAATAAGAAATAACTTTAAAAAAAAATTATCCAATCGTTTTTTGTTGCCAAATGATACAATTGAATATATAATAAACAATAACATATATGTGTGATGTGTATATTTTATTTATATAATTGTTTATCTATTTATTTATATATCTTTATTATATAAAAAATATATAATAAAGGTCAGGCGCGTATAACAGTTAGCA
>JAKAFU010000003.1 GCA_021825865.1 bacterium | reverse complement strand
ATTTTCTCTATTTAAATCTGATGTTTTGCTTTTGTTTTTTAATTATTTTGAACCGCTTTTATTTGTTCAAACACAAAATATATTTCATCTCTTACCGCATTTTTGACTATTTTTCAATTTAGGTGTATAAATATATATACGGCTGCTATATTATATATATTATATAGCCAAAATAAATGACTATATAAAACAATACGCTCATCATATTTCCAGATAATAAAAACAAAAATAAAATAAACAATAAAATTTAGCAAAATGATTAATAATCATAATAATAAAATAATAATAATTAAAAAGGAGACGCAAAAAAGATGGATACCGCTATTATTGACCAAGAATATCAAAAATTACAAAATGCAACAAACGGCGTAGAGCAAACTATTAAAGAGCTTGCGTTAAAATTAAAACAGGCAAGGGACGCAGGCAATGATAATGCAAAAGAATGGATATTAGACCTTAAAGAAATTGCCGTCGCTGTCCAAAGCGAACAAAATCAGATGGTCTCTTTTCTTCAAACTTTGCACGGTAATTTACCGCAGACGCAGGATGTTTTAAATAATCAGCAGAACGCCTATATGCAACAAAATCAGCAGATGCCTCAACAGCAAAACGATTATATGCAACAAAATCAGCAGCAACAACAGCAGGCTCCTCAGAAAAAAAAGGGGTTTTTTAGTTCTCTATTAGGCAGCAGTTTTGGTTCCGCTATTGAAATGGGAGCAGGCTTCGGTATAGGAGATGATTTAATTAACAGTATTTTATAAGCTGGTGTTTTGTTTAATATTAATAACATATGAATTAAATAACTTATGGTCGCCTTTACTATTAGAACTTCATTACTAACAAAGTCTGCAACTATTTTGCAAAAGTTATATTGCAAAAATAATTAGCATATAGATATAGCTGAACACGTAGATATAGCTGAAGCTGAAAATGTTTTTGCTGAAACAATAAAAGAAAATAAAGGGGCCTAGTTATTTAATTCGTTATATAATTCGTTATTCAATTCTACAATTAAGAAAATAAAGGGACCTAGTTATTTAATTCTACAATTAATAGCAATGTTTTTCCGCAATATCTCACTCTTATTTATCTATCATCTATCGTCCGAAAATTTTACTCTTAAATTTAATCCCATTTTTAGCCTTCCATTGACTTAACATTCACATAATGAGAGTGTTTTGTTTTATTCCAGTCAATTTAGAGACTGCTGCATGCTTGGAAAGTCGTTATATGCGGCAACGAATTTCTTGTATTCTGCCGACTCAATTTCCTATTGCCGCCATATTGATAATATTTGTTCATCATGAAATTATATTGACTTTTAAGTCATTTTAAGAGACAATAAATTAAGAGATATTAAATTTACGAAATAATATAAAAATACAGATTGTGCAGATAAAATGAATCTCTCTGCGAGCAGCAGTTTTCAGTCAAAGACTAATAGATTGAACAATTTAGCACCGAGTTAATTAATAATATAGATTAATAAATTAAGCAAGTTAGCAGCAAATTAATCAATAAGGATTAATAAATTAAGCAATTAAGCAGCAAATATTATGAAGGCGCTAAAAATAGCCTGACGTCTCAGGGACTAATAAATTAAGCTGCAAATTAATAAATAATGAGCAAAAGCAAATATTATAAATGGTATATTTTAATAATATCAGTGGTCGCCTCTTTTATGGCGATTTTAGATATCAATATAGTTACCGTCGCACTTCCAAAAATGATGTCTCATTATGGAGAAAACGCGACCAACATTGAATGGGTAATGATTGCATATACCATAACCTATTCTATTGTGATTCTTCTTACTACCTATACAAGCAAGAAATACGGATTAAAAATACCGTTTATAGTTTCTATTTTATTTTTCCTTTTAGGTTCAGCGCTATGCGGCATGGCTCCTTCTTTCAAATTCTTGGTTCTTTTTAGAGTAATTCAGGCAATAGGCGGCGCAGGACTCATACCTATTTCTTTAAATCTTCTTGCAAAATATTTTGAACCTAATGAAAGAGGCAAGGCTATGGGCATTTGGACTATCGGAATTATGATGGCGCCTGCCATAGGACCTTTATTAGGCGGTTATTTCGTTGACTATGTAGATTGGAGAATGATATTTTATATAAATATTCCGGTAGGATTTATTTTATTGCTATTAACTATTGCAATTTTAGACAATGATATACCGGTAAAAAAATATATGCATAACTTTGATTATGCAGGATTTATATTTATAGGAATATTTCTGGGAACATTACTTTATGTATTGAACGAGGGACAAACTTTAGAGTGGAACTCACGCATCATTATGACCTTTGAGATTATAAGTTTTTTTTCTCTACTGTTATTTTTTATTAATGAGATATTTACTAAGTCGCCTATAATAGATTTTAGAATATTTAAAAATTATAATTTCGTAATGGGAAATATCGTAAGTATGGTGCGTTCTGCCGCGATATTCAGTTCAATGTTTATACTGCCTCTTTTTATCGAAAATATATTAAACTACAATGCAATGCGCGCCGGTATTCTGATGATACCGTTAGCTTTATCCGTTGCAGTCGTATCTCCGATTGCAGGAACTATCTCCGATAAAATAGGTCCTAAATATCTGCTGGCAGCCGGAATGATTATTTTAGGATATTCAAATCTTGGTTTGGGAAATTTATCTTTAAACACAAGCATAAATTATATAGCTTGGAATCAGGTTCTCAGAGGAATCGGCATAGGCTTGATAAATGCACCGGTTATGAGTACCGTAATAAATTCTGTCGGTTGGGATCTCATACCTGAGGCATCCGCCCTCTATAACGTGCTATTTCAAGTGGGCGCTTCATTCGGTATTGCAGGGATAGGATACGAGCTTGTAGTGCGCCAGATTTATCACTTAAACCAGTTTGCAAGAGATATCAGCCAAAATTCGGCTTCAGCGCAATCTATGTTAAATTTTTTGCATAGCGATTTAATCAAAAATGCTCCTTCTTATTTCAGATATAGCTATTTTCCTACATATACAATGAAATTTTTTGATAATGTAATATACTTATATTCCGAAATAAGTTCGTTTGGAGATATTTTCGTTATTTTGGCGTATTTATGTATAATAGGATTATTATCTGCAATATTAATCAAAAATACAAAATATAATAAATAATTTTATTTTAAATGAATGGCTCCAATGGATGATTTTGCGGTTAATATAATAATTAATTAACTGTTTGTTATTAATTAATTATATTCGCTATCTTATTAATATTAGTTATTTTATTAAATATATTTTTATTTAATTATTATTTATTATATTTATTATATTTATTATCTATTAATAATTTAATAATTATTTTATTAAATTTTTTGCGTGATAAATAATTTTCTGATTAAAAATTTATAAGTCTATCCTTTTCTGATAAATCATGGACTGTTTTTGCATTTTCAAATTGGGAGGAATAATTAAATTGGGTTATTCTTTCTTTAATGCCGTTTATATTGCATGAATATTCGCAAATATCAACCGATACATTATTGCTCAGCAAACACTGCACAAACCATCTATCCGCAGTCAAAAGAACACCTCTGTCGGTTAAAAAACATTTTATGCTGCAGCCTGATTTAACCGCCGAATCTATCAGTAATTTTATATTTTTTTTGTACCTATCATCGGTAATGATAAAAGCTAAACACGGCATTGTGCGATATCTCAACTTAATTTATTTGTTTAGCGGCATATTTAATATGCCTGATGTTAAAAATATATAAATTCTTTGAATTTTTAAATATTTTTTTATTATAAATTTTAAAATATTTTACGACATCGCTGTAATAAAAATAATTTGATACATAATTCACAGAATTGCCGATACGTCCGTCGATGCCGGAACTGGTCAATTTAAAACGTTTGTTGATATTTTCAAGATTTAAGTATGGCGCATCTGTAAAACCTGAACTGGAATACGACACCGTTTCAAGCTTCGCGCCGTTATAATTAATGTTATTTTTTATTTGAGCCGCTATAAATGTAGGACCTGCATTATAAGCTAAAAGAGCCAGCCTTAAACTCCCAAATCTATAAATAAGACTCAAAAGGTAAAGCGAACCCAGTTTAACATTCAGCATAGGATTTAATAAACTGCTTGCAGGGAGATAATTCAGATAATACGGATTCTTCGCAATTTTTGTCTTAATATTATATTTTTTAATAAAATAAAGCGCAGTAACCGGGGTTACCTGCATGAGCCCAACCGCCCCGACGCTGGAAAAAGAACTATTGTAAAAAGAACTTTCAACCCTTATTACCGCAAGTATCAAAGCAGGATTCATTTTATACTTGCTGCTGATATTAAATATAACGTTTGCCAATTTAATATCTGTTTTTTTAGACAGTCCGGAATCATATGAATTAATAATATTAAATACGGCTGTTTTTTCCGTATCAATTTTAATTTTAGCTTTAAGAATAGTAACTTCTTTTTGCTCTTTGATATAATTAAAATAAACAGGTAAAAAATAATTCTTAATAAATATTGCGGTCATAATCAACACAAAACTCATCACAATATAAGGAATCAGCAGCTTAATTTTTATCTTTGAAAATACAGATGAAAATATCAGCCTGACTTGCAATATCTTTTGAAATAGTTTTTTAATATTGTTAAATTTTACTTTTTTGAAATTTTTCATAATTTGCTTTTTTTATTTTTAAATAGTATAATTAAGCATAAGTAAAGTTAATAAAAAAATAATATAAAATTGATATAAATTATATAAAATTCATTTTTTTAATAGCCATGCAGCTAAAAATAATATTTTTTTTACACGAAAACATTATTAATAATAGAACTTATACCTTTTCTGTATTAAAAATAACATAATTTTTACAATAAGTCAAATTTTGTTCGTAATTTGTCCGTAAAATGAGTTATTTATTAATGTTTTAGAGGCTAATTTTAGATAAATTTAATTAATTTTAATCAAATTTATTATATTTATCTTAATTCTCAATGAAAAATATCAATTATCTTTATTCTCTGTTAATTGTCTAATCCATTCAGAGAAAAAATGATAATAGCAATTATAAATTTTTTCTATTGCAAGATTAAGGATTGACTATTATAATTGACATATATTAAATTATATTATTTAATAGAATGTTAATGGTGCAGCAGTATTGCGTATTATCAATTTTCTTCATTTAAAGATTTTAAACTTTGATTCAATTTTTTAATGAAAGTTAACTTTAATAAAAAAAATTTAAGGAGAAAAAAATGTCAGAACAAAAAAAAATGTCAATTATTGCAATCCATGGAACTTTAGATATGGCTTATCCGCCGCTTATCCTTGCTTCTACCGCTGCAACGCTTGATATTCCGACGACTATATTCTTTACATTCTATGGGTTAAACATCTTAAGGAAGGATGTCGGGACAGCCTTAAAAGTTGCTCCGTTAGGCAATCCTGCAATGCCTATGCCTGTGCCGAATATTATCGGAGCAATCCCCGGTATGACTAATATGGCTACGTCTATGATGAAATCCATGATTAAAAAACATGGCGTTGCAACTATACCTGAATTAATCAGCTTATGTCAGGAGACAGGGGTAAAATTTATCGCATGCCAAATGACTGTGGACCTTTTTGGATTTAAAAAAGAAGACTTGATTGACGGTATTGAATACGGCGGAGCCGCTATGTACATGGAAGATGCTTCTACATCCGATATCACCCTCGCTTTTTAATGATTCCGCGATATGTATATAATATTTTATAGTATGTAAAATACTATAAAATATTTCAGTAATTCAAAATCAGCGTATATATATTTTAAAAATTTATGTACGCTGATTTCTATTCCTAATGCTCATAAGAAAAACTAAACGGTAATCTAATCTAAATATATTTATTGACAATTCAAATATATTAAAATACAATTATACATATATTTGGGTAGTTAATTATTTAGATTATATAATGTATGCGTCTAAGAATTTTATTTCAATTATCAGCCGGAATAAATTAAATAAAACCTATAATAATATATAATAATAATTGATTTAATTTAAACTAAATTTAAATTAATTTTAATCTTTTAAAAATACTAAAATGGAATCAGAAATATCTTTTGAAGAACAAGCGGAACTTTTAAAAACATTAGGACATCCTATCAGATTAAAAATCATAGAAGTCCTGATTACTAATCAGTCCTGTGTTAAAAATATATGGGGGAGCCTCGGTTTGCCCCAGGCTACAGTTTCGCAGCATCTCGTCGCCTTAAAAAATAAGGGCATAGTCAGCGCAAAAAGGGACGGCGTTATGATGTGCTATAAACTGAACGATGACGTTATTGAAAAAATATTTAATATTTTAAAAGAATATAAAGCAAAAAAATAGTCCGGTATGATTATTTTATATCGCTTCTTTTGATATTGATATCGGCTTAATTCATCTTTTGTCTTCGCAATTTTTAGCTTAATTCAAGCATTTATTTCAATTTTATTAATTTTTTTGAATTTACTTACCTCTGTTAATTCTTATTTTATTTTTCTTTTATCATAAATCAAAATTAATTTAGATTTTTAAAAAATCACTTGCATATATCTTATTATTGATATATATTAATTTATATAGATTGTGTATATGCTATACTTAATTTTAATCAAAATAATTTAATAAAATACTAAAAGAAAATGAAAATTGAAATAGAAAAAAGTGTAAAAATATCTGATTCTAAAATAAATTTTTTATTATTTGCTATAATATTTACCGGCGTATTTTTAACAATATTACTGAATTTTGTGAATAATGCCGAGGCAGTTAAAAATTTTAAAACAGCTTCGTTCTTTAACGTTCCTTCGAAGGATTCTCTTTCCTTAAAACAAGCTTTTTTGTACGCGTTGAAACATAACAAGCTTATCAAAATTGCCAAATATAAATTACAGTCCTCTGCATATGAGGAAAACGAGGCTTTTAGCGGATTTTTGCCAAAAATTAATTTTAATGAAATTTATATGAATACTAATAATCCTCTTTACGCTTTTGGGAATATATTAAACCAGAGAGACCTTACAGACCAGAATACAAACTATTATTTTAGTCCGTCGTTTTTAAATAATCCCGGAATGATTCAAAATTATGAATCAAATTTCCAGATTGAAGAACCTATATTTATGGGCGGAAAAATTTATCTCGGGTATAAAAGGGCCGCCCTCAATAAAGACGCATTAAAGAAAAATTTAACGGAATCTCAGCAAAAAGTATTATATGATGTAGCAAAAGCCTATTATTCCGCAGATTTAGCCTTAAAATATGTACATCTTATGAAAAATATGGTTAAAACCATGCGGGTATATAAAAATTTAACTATAAATTTGTACAAACAGGGACAGGTTGTCTCTTCTGATGTATTGAGGGCTAAAGTGGCACTTGCTTCAATGAAAGAAAAATTAATGGCTGCCGATAAAAATTACAGGCTAGCCCTTTATTATTTAAACATCACCGCAGGTATCCCGATTAATACAAAATTTAATTTATCGACTGATCTAAAATTTAAACCGTTTAGAAAAATAATATCTGTGAAAACTTTACAGAGTAGAGCCTTTAAATATCGCCCAGACTATAAAGCTATGGCTTTAAACAAAAAAAATATGGCTCTCGGGATTACAGAAGCTGAAGGGAAATTTTTGCCGAAAATATCTGCCGCCTATAATTATTACAGCAACGCTCCTACTTTTCATCCTGGTGACGCTTACAGCTACATGTTTACCGTTATGTTTCATTTTAATATATTTTCAGGGATGCATGATTATAATAACTTAGAAAAATCTAAAACGGCGTTTAATACTGCTGCAGAATATAAAAGTTTGTTTAAAGATAAAATTGAAATGCAGGTGCGCAATGCGTATTTAAGATATAAAACGGATTTAATCAATACTAATGTTGCAAAATTAGCAGCATTAAATGCGAAGAAAACCCTCAAAATAACAAAAAACAGGTATGATGCAGGTATCACTACATTAATTAACTTAGACAGAACGCTTGACGATTATAAACAGGCAAGATTAAATTACATAAATAGCTTATATAAACTTGACCTTGATAAATATTATATAAAATTTGTAACAGGAACAATTTAATATTAATTTTTTATAATATTATTTCATTATTGAATATATAATCTCGAAGCTATATCTAGAAATTCCGCTAAGTTATTATCAAATGCCTTTCTTTTATAAATACCTGTTAAAACATCCGCTGCAAATCGTAAAATGCGGGCATAAATCTAGAATTAACTGCTGCCCGCATTTGTTATTTTAAATGTAGATTATTTTTGTCAGCTGTTTTCTAATTTTTAATATAATATTTAAGAATTTTTAAATTTAAAATGTCTGCCTATATATTTCCTGTTTTCTTTATTTATCTTTTTTAGTTCAAAATTAGGATTTACATCTTTAACCGGTACCGCATTTATCCAATCCCACGTATTGCCTAAATAAATAGTACCTCCTACTATAGTAGGATTAACAATGCCAAAACGTCCTCCAACGTGATAGAAACCAATTTGATGACCATTTTTAGGATTAACCGCATAGATATCCGGACCGCTAGAAATATATAAAGCACCGCGATAATATGTCGGCGCTCCCCGTCCTGAACCTGCAGGACCCGGATTAGGCATATGCCATGCCCATTTTACTTGTCCGGTATATAAATTAATAGCCTCATAGTCTGAAGTGACAGGCGAACCTACATATACAATATTATCATGAATCATAGGCACACCGCCTTTAAAAGCAGGAATCTTAGGACCGCGTCCCATATTGTCCGTCCATAACACCTTTCCAGTCTTTGCTTTAAAAGCACGTACAATGGTTTCTAACGTCGCTTTTCCATTTATTGTTTTAGGATTTGCAACGGCATCCATTATAACAATTCCTTCGGCAACTGCCGGAGAAACATCGCCCATTCCGGTATTAGTGGCGCCGGGAATATTTCCTTTCCACAACACTTTGCCGTTTAAAGTATTAAGGGCGTAAATCCCTGATATTACAGACATTGATGCATAGACGATATGATGCCGGATAACCGGACTTGACATATTGGCAATGCCGCCGACATGGGTCGTCCATTCTTTCTTTCCGGTCTTAGCATTAACGCGGTCAATATTACCGTTTCCGGTACTTATAAACAAAGAACCGTAAGCATATGCAGGGGTTGGCATAGCATCCCCTTTTGTCGGAAAATACCATAATAATTGACCATTTTTTCTATTTAGGCAATATATGCCGTTAAAGCTAATATCTACACCTCTGCCTGCGGACGCCGGGTCTTTAATAAAGCGCATAACGTTGTCAAAATTAAATCCGACGCTGCCGGCTGATACATAAACACGATTGCCTATTACCAACGGATTCCCCATTAAATTATTGCCTACAGGACTCACGCGCCAGATTAATTTACCTGTCTGCGCATTTACGGCATATACGAACATATCATCGCTTTCAGCATAAACAACACCTTTAACCATTGATACACCCAATGAATTTCCTAAAAACTGAGTCTGCACCGCGAGAGATTCTTTAATTCCGTTTATATTTGCACCAAAAGGATTTACATTGCTTAACGGCCATGCACGTGCCTCAGGAAAATCCCATCTTACCCCGTCTATTATCCATGATGGAGCAAATAAACTTACATTAAAGGCGGCATTGTGATCAGGCCTGCCGTATGCATGAGTCCAAGCAGCAGGTCCGACAATATTTTTGCCTTTTGGAGCATTTTGCGGCAAATATAACGGTGCAAATGGGCTATTTGGATCAAGGGTATTGCCAATCGGATCCATTGGAACTTTATTGTGCGCTGCAAAAACATTTGATACAGAAAATACTGAAAACATAAAAATAAATAGCCCAAATGCCGCTAATAACATAAAACTAATCTTATTTTTTACAATTATTTTTTTAATCATATAATTTATTCCTTTAATGTTAATTTGTTCATTCTGTCTATTATTTGAAGCCGCTGATTTAGATTTTATTCTAAATTATTACTTTTCCAGCAGATTTTATCAATTTCATTAATTAAATATTTTTTAGATAAAACTATCCCGTTAATGCACAATTAAAGAATTTTACGAAATAAGGAGATATAGTTTTAGTTAGATAAAATAGTAATATATTGAAAAATTTGACATATCTTTATATATCTAACTAAAATTATGTTTAGAAACAAGATTGTAAGAAACTCAATTAAACTAAAACGTTAGAAAAAAGGTCTGATTTTTTCGTCGTCAAAGATGTCTGATTTCAAAGATATCTGATTTCAAAGATATCTGATTTCAAAGACACCTGATTTATAAGCACAACGCTAACACGAAAATCAACCAGACCTTTTTGCCTTTTTTAAAAGATGTTCTGTTTTTAAATCTTTCAAATACAGGCGGCGGTCAGAAATTAAATAAATCAGCAATTCCTTCGCAAATCAGCCCGCATTTAACCATTTCATTTAAAGTAATTATAATAATTTTTTTAAAGGTATTGCAAAAGTATAATTGTAACTATTGCTAACAAAAACTGTTTTACCGACTATAACAGGATTTACAAGACCAAACCTTCCTCCTGTGTAATATCTTTTTAGCAGCTTGCCGGTATTTGCATTATATGTAAAAATATATGCTCCTGCAGCAAGAATTAATTTATTTCCGTATATAACAGGATTTCCTCTTCCTCCTCCGGCTGTTTTAGGAGGCACTGAGACGGTTGGAATTTTTGAACTCCACAGCACTTTTCCTGTAAATTCATTTATCGCATATATCTTGCTTGTAACCGGCGAACCTACATATATCCTTCCGTCGTGAATAACCGGAACACCGCCTTTAAATGCAGGAGGAACATACCCTTTTCCTAAAAGATCTACCCATTTAACCCTGCCGGTAGAAGCTTTTACAGCTACAATAGCGCTGTTAAGCATTCTTGTTTTTCTATTAAAATTCACTATGGTATCCTGAATTACGAGATTGTGTTTCTGGTCAACGGCAGGACTGACATCCCCCATTCCTGTGTTAAACGGTTTATATTCCTTCGGAAGCACTGCTTGCCATGCGGTTTTACCATTTTTAATATTAAATGCTACAAGTTTGCCGAAAGGCTGTTTTACTAAAGTAGTTCCGACAATCCCGATTACTCTTTTATCCGGCATAGTATAATAATTAGTTGAACTCATCGAAGTAAAAGATGATATTCCCATATATTTTTTCCAGATAATTTTACCCGATTTAGCATTTAAAGCATAAATACGACCTGAACCATTCGCAAATATCAACATATTATTAATATACAGAGCCGTCGGCATAACTTCTCCTGCAGTAAAACGAACCCATAAAAGTTTTCCGGAATAAGCGCTGAAAGCATAAACTCCGCCGTAGCCGTCTCCCCTTCTTATATTTTTTAAATTATGGGTAAGTATTGCAAAAGGCCCGTTCGCACCGCTAAAAGCGGCATTGCCTATTGTAATATAAACTACGCCGTTAACCGCTAAAGGAACAGACATAACAGAACCTGCCGTTGTAGCTCTCCATATAAGTTTGCCGGTTTTCGCATTTACGGCATACAGCATATCGTTATTTGAAGGAATATAAACAATTCCGTTATAATAGCTTACACCGACGGAATCCCCGACAAATTGCGTAAACATAACGGCTCCTCTTGTTTTGCCGAGAACATCCACGGAAGGAAATAATCCTTTTAGAGAAATAGCGTCATATTGTTTATATTTCCACGATACTGCGGGAAAATTCAAATTCAGGATTGAATTATGGTTCCTAAATTTGTTAAATATAGTCCAATTGCCCGACGCTGCAGGATTTATAGGTCTATTTTCCGGCAAATACTTAACCTCCGTCCACATAGGCAAAGGATTTTTGCCGTAAGTATAATAAGTTGTTTTATACAATGTTTTATTATCGTTTTTATATGTAACAATCTTAGCTTTCATTGCAACGCCGCTTAAATGGGATGTCAAAACAACCTTTTTCCGTGTTACGTTAATCTCTCTGGCGGATGCTGCAGATTTTATGAAACCTGTATAATAAATCGCCGCTGCAGCAGCTGCTGCAATCAGACCGATTATTAAAAAAGTAAACTTTTTCTTCATGAGACCTCCAATTTATTTACATTTAATTAAATTTACATTATTAATTGCTTACTGCTATTTACCATTATACTATATGAATTATGTAGAAAAGTTAAGCTGCCAAAACAAATTATCAAGTTAATTTATCAAGATAATGTATAAATCTTGCGGCTATTTACCATTATACTGCATAAATATAAGTGCATAAATACAGAATGACTGACTGTTCCGCTCTTCTGATTTTTGATTTAGATTTTCAATACTATTTTAATAAATTGCTATACATTTAGAAATTTTTTGCTTCCTATTCTCTCTATTATTTATTTTTCTATCTCTATGTGTTTATTTTGTCTTTCTTGAGTATTTAATATGCAATTTATATGCCAATAATTTCATGCAAAAAAATAAAGATATAATGCTGAAAAAACCGTTAAAAATATTCTTTAAAAATCCGCTTTGTCCATTTTGGACCTTTTTTTTGCCCATATTTGGGCAAATTAATAATTAATTTATTTTATAAAAACAATTTATAATATTGCAATAATAATATAAAATAAAAATATATGAAAAATTTTATTAAGAATTTAAGTATTAAATGGAAAATATTAATAAGCTCGTTTATTGTTCTTTTTATAACTATTTTTTTAAGCGATATAATATCGCTATTTACCATATATAATACTTTGCTATATAGAACCGAATTAAAAAATTCCGCCGATGCTAAATATTTAGTATCCAAAATTAAACACGCAATCATATCTTACAATATTAAAGATTTACAATATAACTTAAAATATTATCCGGCAAAAACATTAAAAAATATTACTATATACAACAATAAAGGTTTTCAGTTATTTTCTAACAATTCTATATTTCCAAAAGTCGTATCTTTACCTTTTAGCAGTAAAAAATATACATCTGACAAATATTTTATAAAAAATATTTACTATAAAAAAAAATTAATAGGCGTTACTGCTGTTTCATTTAATACAAAAAGAGAATCTGAAGTTATAAATAAAAGAATCTTATGGGCTGCCGCAAGATTTTTTGTCATAGGTTTTATATTTATCTTAGTCGGCTTAATATTGCTGAATTTTATTGTTCTATTTATAATAAATCCGCTCATTGACCTTAATAAAAATATTGATAAAATCAAAAATGGAAATTATGATATAAATATCAAAAGCGAATTTCACGATGAAATAGGCAATATCATTAATGCGTTTAATTCAATGGCTTTAAGCATAAAAGAATATATAACGACGATTGAAAAGCTGGCTAAAGAGAAAGAGGAATTAAACTGCATGGCTTATATAGGAGAAATGTCGTCAATGGTTTCCCATGAAGTAAAAAATGCCGTATATATAATAAGTTCCGCCAATAAATATATTAAAAATGAAGTAGAGAGCAATCAGGCGTTAGAACTGGTAAATATAATAGACAAAGAATCGGACAGACTCAATAATCTTTCGGTAAGCTTTATGAATTTTGCAAAAATCGGCGGTTCAGAATTATCAAAAATAAGACTTAATGAATTGATTTTGAAAACATTAGATTTGCTTAATTATGAAATCAGGCAATTAAATATTGAAATAAACATCAATTTGCAGGATAATATTCCGCAGATAGACGGAAACGAGGATATGCTGAAACAGGTCTTTATAAATATTATTATTAACGCAATTGACGCAACCGCAACCATTGTAAATGGAAAAATATGGATACTAAGTTATTTTGATAATAATAACAATACTATACATTTGAATTTTGAAGATAACGGAGCCGGCATACCTGAAGATGATATGAAAAAAATCTTTAAACCGTTTTTTACCACTAAAAATTCGGGAACAGGATTAGGACTCGCAATTTCATATAAAATAATTAATATTCATAAGGGACTGATAGAGGCAAAAAGAGAAAAAGGGAAAACTATTTTTTCAATACAATTTAAACCTTCCTGTAATAATTAATAAGTTATGAAAAAAATTTTGCTAATCGACGATGAAGAAAATTTGCTAAAAACAATAAGTTTAAATTTAGAAAAATTTAACTTTGAGGTAACTTGCGCCGCGAATATTGAAACGGCAATACAAATATTTAATGATAATAATTTTGACGTAATACTATGCGATTTAAAAATAAAAAATAGCATCGGCGGCATAGATTTTTTAGAAATTGTCAGAAAAAAAGACCCCGATATTATCTTTATATTAATTACTGCATACGGAAATATAGAAAACGCAGTGAGAGCTATGAAAATGGGGGCAAATGACTTTATAGTTAAACCTGTTGATATTGAAGGGTTAGTAGATAATATAAAAATACTTTTAAATAAAAAGAATCCGCAGCAAAATAAAATTGAACCTCCTAAATTATTTAATGTAAATTTAATTTACAATAGCAAGGCAATAAAAAATTTAATCGAAGAGGTCAGTTTAATAGCGCAATCAAACTCAAATGTTTTAATAACGGGAGAAACCGGAACAGGCAAAGAATTATTCGCAAAAATAATTCACGAACTTTCCGGCAGAAAAGGAGAATTTATAGGGTTAAATTGCAGCGCTTTTCCATCAGAATTGTTTGAAAATGAGTTGTTCGGTCATGAAAAAGGTTCCTACACCGGAGCGGCAAATTCGCAAAAAGGAAAATTAGAAATTGCAAAAGACGGAACAATTTTTTTAGACGAGATTGGCGAAATGCCTTTACTGATGCAATCCAAATTGCTGAGGGTGCTGCAAGAAAGAGAATTTAATAAAATAGGTTCAAACGAAAAAATTAATTTTAACGCAAGAATTATAAGCGCAACAAATATTGATTTAGAAGAAGCCATAATTCAAAAAAAGTTCAGGGAAGATTTATTTTATAGAATTAATGTATGTCATATAGCAATACCTCCTCTTAGAGAAAGGAAGGAAGATATCCCAAAATTAACAGATTATTTTATAAAGAAATATTCAGAATTAAATAATAAAAACATTCAATCAATTTCGCAGGACGCGCTTAAAGCTCTTCTTGATTACAATTATCCGGGCAATGTAAGAGAATTAGAAAATATAATAGAAAGGGCAATAATTATTACTTTATACGATTCTATAGAAATATCTAATCTGCCGCGGCATTTAACGCAAAAAGACATAAATTTCAAAAACAATGCAGATAAATTCTCTAATTATACAAAGTTAATAAATTTTGAAATAGATATGATACGCTCCGCTCTGGAAAATAATGATTATAATCAAACAAAAGCTGCTGAAGAACTTGGAATTTCAAGAAAAAAACTAATTACAAAAATAAAAAGATATAATTTATAGGTAAACTTATACAAAAATATCAATATATATGCTGATTAAAATATACCTAAATAAAAAGATACAACTTATAGTAAACTTATACAAAAGTATCAATAGATATATGTATATATTGATTAAAATATACTGATTAAATATTGAAAACTTATTATAATTAAAGTATAATAATATTATTAGATAAGTGTAGATGCGATTTTTAATTATTTTATATAATGGAGGTACTTAAATAAAATGCCGATTTACGAATATGAATGTAAAAAATGCGGTAAAACTTTCGAGATTTATCAAAGAATCACCGAAACAAGTAAAGACGTAAAATGTCCTGTCTGCGGCGAACCTGACCCGCAAAGGAAGATAAGCGCATTCAGCAGCTGCGGAACAAGCGGTTCGGGAGGTTATTCGGGCGGCGGCTGTTCTTCAAGCGGGCATAGCAGCGGATTTGGCTGAGCGTAATTTAAAGGCAGGCTGCCTTTTTTCAAACTCATTTATCTTCAAGCTCAGGTTAAAGTTAAATATAAATAAAAAAAGCAGTTATAATTATAAGCTGAGTGAATTTAATAGGTTTAGGATATTATTAATTAATCTCTTATTGTTCTTATTGCATAAAATTAATAAGTTCACAATATGTTTAATCAATCTCTTAATGTTGCTATTAATCTTTTAGGACGTAATAAAAGATTAATAGCATCTTCTATATTGCCTATAATAATGTCGCAATGAAGCGCTGCTTTCAAAGAAAGTCCTTCAACACCCATTATGCCGATACCGATAAACCCTTGTTTAAACATGGCGTAATCGTTATATCCGTTACCTATCACGACGGTTTCGGAGTATCCTAATTTATAAACTATATCTTTCTTCTTTTCTGCCGAATTTTCACCGTCAATAATATATAGCTTTACATTTAAATCTTTAACCGAATCGGCTGCGCTGCCGAATGTATCCGATGTAATAATGTATATATCAGCATTTTTTGATAATTCAATAAGAAGCTGCTTTACAGAATTTTTAATAACGCCGTCTTCAGCCAGTGTTCCGTTCATATCAAAAACTACATTTTTTATAGCAGCATCAGCATTACCCGGAATATTTAACCTTATCATAATTAATTTATCCCCCGCCTATAAATTTATTATATATTTTACCGCTTTTAATTAGAAACAGTCATAATTTTACATTTATTAAGTACAGATATTATTTTTTATTAAGGATAGACGACATTTGAATATTAAATGCCTATCTATATTAATTAAATATCTATAAAATTTTCTATAAGCGATAGTTTTTTTACTCTATCGTAAAGACTTTCTAAATCATCAAAAAATTCCTTTTTACCGCTTTTTCTTATCGAGAGTTCATATTTATTTTCTTTAACTGTTTTATTCCCTACTATTATTTTGAGCGGAATTCCTATAAGGTCGTTATCTTTTAATTTAACGCCCGCCTGCAATTTTCTGTCATCGTATAAAACATCCAATCCCGAACCTAATAAGTCTTCATATATTTTATCTGCAATATTTTGTACATTTTCGTCGTTCGGATTTAAAGAAATAACGGAAACACTAAAAGGACTGATTGAAACCGGCAGATTGATACCGTTTTCATCGGAAAAAATTTCTATAAGCGCCTGAAAAGTCCTTCCTACGCCGATGCCGTAGCAGCCCATGACAAAATTCTTTTTTTTGCCGTTTTCATCAAGAAAACCGGCATCCATAACAGACGAATATTTTTCTTCTAATTTAAAAATGTGCCCCAATTCTATTACATTTCGTACATTTAAACGGCCTGTGCATCTTGTACATATATCGCCGTCTTTGACTGTTCTTATATCGGCAACGATATCTGCCGTAAAATCCCTTCCGGGTTTAACATTTGCCATATGAAAATCTTTTTCATTCGCCCCTGTCAGCCAGTATTCCTGTGCCTGTATTTCTTCATCAATAATTATAAGTTTTATATTTTTAAGCTCGAAAGGTCCTGCAAAACCGCACGGCGCACCTGTTATTTTCTCTACATCCTGTTCTTTAGCAAGATTAAGTTCTTTGACTTCGGCTATTTTTTTAAGCTTATGTTCGTTAATTTCTCTGTCGCCTCTGACCATTGAAGCTATAAAACCGATTTCAGTCTCATAGATTATAGTTTTTGCAAAACTTTCGGAGCCGATTTTCAAGTATTCGCTTACTTCATTAATAGTTTTTTTATCCGGAGTTGCAAGTTTTGTCATTCTCGGCTGCCTGCATGCTTTTAAAGACTCGGGAAAATAGCCGACGGATACGGCTGATTCTAAAGAACTGCTATATCCGCAATTATTGCATATTGCAATTTTATCCTCCCCGTATTCACTAATGACCATAAGTTCTTCTGAGTATGACCCGCCTATTTCTCCGGAATCGGCTTTAATAAAAATAAAATCAAAACCTAAGCGTTTGAATATATTGGTATATGCTTTTTTCATTTTTCTGTAGCTTTCGTCTAATCCTTCTATATCCGCATCAAAACTGTAAGCGTCTTTCATAATAAATTCTTTAGCCCGCATAAGACCGTATCTCGGACGCATTTCATCTCTGAATTTCAAATGTATCTGATACAGTGTAAGAGGAAGCTCCTTGTAAGATTGGATATTTTTGCCGGCTAAATCGGTAATAACCTCTTCATATGTGGGAGCAAGACAAAAATCTCTATCCTGTCTGTCTTTAAATCTCAGTAATTCTTTGCCGTAATCCTTATCCCTGCCTGATTGTTTCCATAAATCAAGCGGCTGAACAAACGGCATAGAAAGCTCAATAGCACCGGCATTATTCATTTCTTCTCTTATTAAATTTTCTAACTTTTTTAATGATTTGTATCCCAGAGGCAAATATGCGTAAATCCCGCCGGAAAGCTGTCTTATATAGCCGGCTCTGAGCATAAGTTTATGACTCTGAAGAACTGCTTCCTTGGGGTCTTCTTTTAACGAAGGTATAAAAAATTGTGAGTACCTCATATAATTTTTTCTCCCGTTATATTTTCAATTTCATTTATTAAAGCATCCATTATCTCGCTATTATTATACTTTCCGATAATTTTCCCGCCGGAAAACAATACCGATTTCCCTTTTCCGCCGGCAATACCCACATCGGCATGCATTGATTCGCCTGGACCGTTGACTACGCATCCCATAATTGCAACTTTAATATTAGACCTGACAGATGCAGTCTTTCTTTCGGCTTCTTTCGCAAGACCGACTATATCAATTTCGGCTCTGCCGCAAGTAGGACATGACAGCAGTTCAACGCCTTCTTTTCTTAAACCTAAATCCCTTAAAATATGAAATCCGGCAATTACTTCCGTAACGGGGTTATCGCTCAATGAAACCCTTATTGTATCGCCAATTCCTTCATAAAGCAAAATACCTATGCCTATACCTGATTTTATTGCTCCTGCAAATGCAGTGCCTGCTTCCGTAATACCTACATGCAAGGGATATTCCACCTTAGAGCTTAATAATTCATAAGCTTTGACGGTGGTCAATACATCAGTTGATTTTAAAGATATTTTAATATTATAAAACGATTCATTTTCTAATATAGCAATATGCGCAAGAGCGCTTTCCACCATTGCAGATGAAAAATCTCCGTTATATTTATCAAGCATACCTTTTTCTATTGAACCGGAATTAACCCCTATTCTAATCGGAATTTCATTATCTTTACAAGCGCGAACGACTTCTCTTACCTTGATTTTATCGCCTATATTGCCCGGATTTATTCTTAGTCCCGACACTCCCGCCTCAATAGATTTTAAAGCTAGAACATGATTAAAATGAATATCTGCTATAATCGGGGTATCAACATTTTTTATTATTGCCTTAAGCGACTCTGCTGCTTGAACGGTATTAACCGTCACTCTGACTATATCGCATCTGTATTTTTCAATTTCTTTTATTTGTGAAATCGTCGATTCGGCGTCTTCAGTATTCGTATTGGTCATTGTCTGTACAGATACGGGATTATCCCCGCCGACACAGACATTGCCGACTTTAATTACTTTAGTATGTTTTCTTTTGATTATTGCCATCCGCAATCTCCGCATGTTTAATTAATTAATTGGATTAATTGGGGGACAGACGCATATTTTTTAGGGAAAAAGCAGCCAACCGCCATTATTTAAAAATTGATTTCTGTCTCTAATGAATAAGTTATCTCACTACATCATAATATGACGGCGGTTTAAAGAAATATCCTTTAACCCATTCAAATGTAATTTTCAAGTAGCCGACTGTTTCAAATCTTCTCATGGAAGTAACGGCGCTTATATCTCCTAAATATTTAAATTTAGCATGCTTATGCAATGCTAATTTGATAAACTTAAGGTCTTCTCCGGCAGGCATATTTTCGTCAAAACCTTTTACTTTATCGTATATTTCTCTATGACAAAATATAAGCGCCATGGAAGTTTTTGAAATTATATGCGCAATATTATTGCAAAACATAAAAATTCTTGCTTTTAATGATTGAATATCAGGATAAAGTTTGGAAGTTCCGATAATATTTGTGCTATTTTTTAAAGAATCTAATCTCTTAATAAAACCTTCATTCAATAAAGTATCGGCGTCTAAAAATAATAAAACGTCGCCCCTCGACGCTTTTGCGCCTATATTTCTGGCATCCGATACCCCCTTAAAATTGCCTGCAATCAGATTGACTTTCGGGTGCTGACCGACTATATCCTCTGTATTATCTTTACCTTTACTGACAACCACGGTTATTTCGCATAAAATTCTGTCTGAATTTTCGGCAGCTATTGTTTTTAAGTCTGTATTTTTATTTATATAAACTACATCCTTCTGATTTAAAATTTTTTCTAAAGAAACGCCTATATATTTCGCTTCTTCATGAGCGGGTATAATAATAGAAACCATAATTTTAATTTTTTAAAATATTTAACGTTTGCTTATTGATTGAATTATAATAAAATAAGTTCATTTGTTAGATATATTACGCCAATTTAATTATGATAAGTTATTCGGTTGCCGGATATATCATCAATTAACCATACATAACCTGTTTATTGCATTGATAATGAATAATAATAAGAGTCTGCTCAAAAAGTATTAAATATATTATAACTTAATCTAATATATTATGAATTAATTACGGCTCAGTCCTATTTCCTTAAATAAATTTTCAACACTTTTATCTGTTTTCCATGGCGGCATAAATCCTAAATAATTTTTTGCCGTTTCAAGACCTTGATTGATATTGATATTCTTTTGTCTCTGTGAGTAAAATTTACCCGTTTTTTTTAAGTGATGCGCAAGATACAGCTGTTCGGTCTGACCCGGCGTCGGTATAAAAAAGGCTTTCTTGCCTATTTCGGCAACATCCATTATGGTTGTATATCCAGACCTTGACACAACCATTTTTGCCCTGTTCATCAATTCATCCCTTCTTTTTTTTTCCAGAAAAGAATAAATAACGGCATTTCCTGCCGTCTCCTTCTTAAATTCTCCCGGTTTTCCGAGAGAAACGGCGATATTGCCTTTTAAATTCTTCAATTGGGACATAATTTGTTTTTCCAACAATGTCCTTGTCGGTTCCGGTCCTGATATAGAAAAAAGATAATCTATATCTTCTTCAATATCAATCTGTTCAAAATCTGATAAAATACCTATATATTTAACCCGGTCGCTATTAAAATAATGCAGATTATGCGATAAATCACCTGATAAAGAATTATTTTCGTAGTCTGGAATTATTATTTTATCAAATTTATTTATAAGAAAGTGATTTAAATATTCAGTTATAATTTCAGCGGGCAATATTCTGTAAGGAGCTATGAATCTCGGCTGATGAAATATAAGATATGACGGGATATCCTTACAGTAAGAACCGAATCTTGAATCTGAAATTATTATATCAATTTTTCTTTTTTTAACTAAATCTATTACTTCGATATTCTCTTGTTTTATTACATTCAAAATAGCAGGCGCAGTTTTTAAAAATCTTAATGCAAAACCTATCTTATCTGAATAGGGCGACGGATATTCTGTCGAGGCTATAAACTCGCAATCATCATGAAGTTCAGACTTTAACAATGCGAGACTTCTTCCGCTGGTATATATGATAACTTCATTTGACTCATCGATTAAGCGCCTTATTACAGGCAGTGACCTGGTAGCATGTCCTAAACCCCAGCTGCACAGAGAATAAAATATTTTCATATTTTTTCAATATCTTTTTTAAAAAAATTTATTCCGTAATGGGGCAAAATAATAAATGAAAACCCCACAATCGTGAGATTTATAATTCTCATAATAAGACTGAATGTAAGTCCTATATCGGAACCCATGCCAAGCAAATCAAATAATCCTACCTGCGATAATTCATAAGTTCCTGCAGAGCCTGGCGCTAAGGGCAATGCAAAAACAAGCATTGACACTGCAAACACCAGCAGCGTTTTAGAAAACCCCATATTTATTCCGAGATAATGAACAAGCAGCCATATCTGCAAAATAAGGATTATCGTAACTAATAAACTTAAAAACACGCTGAGCAGAAGGTACTTGACGCCTTTTGTGAAAAAAAAATGCATCTCTTTTTCTAATTCGTTAATCTGAGATGTAATCTTGGTTATTATTTTATTTAAAAACTTAATTTTAGATAAATTAATTAAAACTTTAGTAAAAAATCTGTTGTCTATTATAGGATTTAATAAAAAAAATAATGTAATAACACCGATAAAAATACCTGCAATAAATAAAAAAAACCATATCTCCGGAGGCAAATAAAAATACTTAAATCCTAAGATAAGTCCAAGATAAATAAAAACTAAAAAAACGGAGAACTCTACAACCTTTGATGCAAGTCCTGCAGAAAATCCCTGCTTAAACTCAAGCCCCTTTTTTTTCTTAAGAATCAGCGCCATTATAGCGTCGCCGCCAATAAATCCTGCAAGTAAACCTGAAGGAGCAATATAGTTTGCGCTAAATCCTATAATTTTGATACAGAACAAATTTATTAAATCTATTTTTGCATTATACACATTGAGAGCATTATTTATAGATAATGCCGAAAAAAACAGAGCAGACAGAGAAAAAATAATCAGGATAAGGCAATCCGCAATGCTTATATGGTTAATCGTTTTTAGAATACCTGCAGGACCTATTATCAGAATAAGGATAGCTATTAAAATCAAACTTATTGCTGCAGATATTATAAAAGTCTTATTTAACAAATAATCTCCTTAAGAGTTCAGTTTATAATACTTAAAATAGTGTAATCTCCTTAAAAGTTCAGTTGCTTATCATACTTCATAATGATGCGCTTCCTTCTTTGCCTCTTTGTCTATAAATATCCATGAAATCATTAAATCATTTTATTTTACATAAAGCATATATACAACAGCAGCATTTATAAAACAACCGTTATATTATAGTATTTGAGCAGCAATCCGGCGACTGTTCAAAAGGACTATTTAAACGGACTGTCCAAACGGATTGTTTAAACTATTTAAAGCTTTTCGGAATACCACATGGGAACACCGCAAAATGCGCATCCTATATTTTTTACCTTGTGTTCCGCAGCAATAGATTTTATTTCTTTCAACGCCATTTTTCTATGTTTTATAGCATCCTCAGCCATTTTGCTGACTGTAGCTCTGGCTTCCTCGGCAGTGCATATTCCCGAATATTCCATAATTACTCCAAACCCGTCTTCCTCTGTTATGCCGATAGCAACGGACGCTGCAATAATTTCATTCTTCTTATCGCTGACGATAGAGCCGAATGCAATGGGCACCAAAGAACCTCTTCGGTAATCAATTTTATTGATAAACTTAGTATTCGGAGGCAATATTGAACTTAGTTTTATAAGGTTGGTATTGCCGACTCCGGCATTTAAAATAGCTATGTCGAAAGCATTTAGTTTTGAAGTCCCTTCGGAAGTTCCGCTGACCAATGTATATATATCAGGCGTGTTAAATAACATAATTTATCTGCTCCTTTTTATAAAATATAAATGCCACAATATACTTCTGAAAGTGAATATTTTTATTGATTCCTGCTTTTTTATACAGCAATTTCTTATTATCTTTAAACTTGTTGTCTATTCTATTGATACTTTTTTCCTATGCGCATCTTTATCTACATATTCTTATCTGCTGTATTTGCCTATACCTATAATAATTTCTCTGAGCAATTTGGCTGCAATAGCAGATGTCCTATCGGAAATATCGGTAGGCGGACATACCTCAACTAAATCAACCCCGACTAAATCAAGCTGCGATACTATCAGATATATAGAATCAAGAAGCTCTCTTGACGATATTCCGCCTGCTTCCAGATAACCTGTCCCCGGAGCAAACGCAGGGTCTAAAATATCTATATCTATAGTCAGATATATGGGTTTGCCTTTTAATGAATCTATAACTTTGCTCAGAGGTTCAAAAACATCATTTTTAAATAAATGAGTATGTTCCTTTGCAAATTCGAATTCTTCAAAAGAACCCGACCTTATACCAAACTGGTACAAATTACCTTCATCTATTAATTCATAAACTCTTTTAAGCACCGTTGCGTGAGAATAGGTTTCATTGCTCCATTCGTCTCTTAAATCGGTATGCGCATCAATATGAATAACCGTAAGGTCGGCATATTTTTTAACGTACTGGCGTACAAGCGGCAATGTAATAAGATGGTCGCCTCCAATGCTTATTATTTTCTTGCCGTCTATTATCATTTTTTTTGAAACATTTTCTATTAATTCGAGGCTTTTATTCAAATTACCCCATGGTAAAATTAAATCGCCGGCATCATGAAATTTTGAGTCAATAGTGCCGTTTAATATTGGGCTATAATTTTCAAGCGTGAGAGAAAGATCTCTGAGTTTTTTTGGTGCAAATCTTGAACCCGGAATATTGCTTGCTGTATAATCCATTGGAACACCAAGAATAACTATATCTGAATTATCATAAGACGTATTATCGTTAAAAAAAGAGGCCGTCTTTACAATTGACTTGCCGATACAATAATCTAATTCTTGAACCCCTGCAAATTCATTTTCATTATTCATAACTTAATCTAATAACTCCTTTATAAATTTAGGCAAAATGAATGAAGCTCCGTGGACTTCAGGAGAATAATATTTGAGATTTAATGAAGATAAATCAATATTTTTATATACTTCATTTATTTTATTAGGTTGATATTTTTTGGAACCCACAGTGAAGCTCCATAAACCGCTTGGATAAACAGGTATCATAGCATAATACATCATTGAAATTTTATAAAGATTATTAATAATTTGATTGATATCTTTAATGAGTTTTTTATTAAAAAAAGGGGATTCGGTTTGAGCGGCAAATATTCCGTCATCTTTTAACGCATTATATGCCGAGCGATAAAAATCCTCAGTAAACAAACCTTCTGCGGGACCTACCGGATCGGTAGAGTCTATAATAATAACATCATACATATTATTGACAGTTTTTAAATATTTAATACCGTCTTCAAGCTTAACCGACACTTTTTCGTTGTCTATCTGATATGCAATATGAGGAAAGAATTTTTTAGATATTTTAATGACCTCATTGTCAATTTCAACTAAGTCTATATGTTTTACAAAATTATTTTTAAGACATTCTCTGATAATTCCGCCGTCTCCTCCGCCGATAATCAAAATATTTTCCGGTTTTGCGTGCGCAAAAACAGGAACAAAAGACAGCATTTCATGATAAATAAATTCATTGCTGTCAGTGAACATAACAGCATCGTCAAGAACAAGCATCTTTCCAAATTCGTAGGTATCATAAACCGTTATTTCCTGAAAATCAGAATTTTCATGATATAAAACGGATTTTATTCTAATTTTAATTCCAAAATTTCCGGTTTGGTTTTCAAAAAACCATGCTTCCATTAATTTTATTTTCTCCCGACTTAAAAATTTTTAATTATAATAATTTTAAATAATCTTGACAATACTGGCAAAGTGCATCTTCAACATAATAAAACAATAAATATAATGCAATATTTATTATGTAGTTCCTGCATCTAAAAGTATCATTTCAATATTCCCGTCCGATTTTTTAATTGAATCAATGCAATATCCGGAACATTAAAATAAGCGTTCAGCGCGAGACTCAATTTATAGAATTAACCCGGCGGCCAGGAAAAGCTTCTGCCTGCCATTAAATGCACATGAAAATGCATAACAGTCTGACCACCGTCAATGCCCGTATTGACAACAAGCCTAAAACCGCCGGAATCCAGACTGTACTCTTTAGATATCTCTTTTATTAATTGCAGCAATTCGTTACCGTCAAATAATTCGTCGGTATTTATTATAGAATCATAATGCATTTTAGATATTATAAGAAGATGCAAGGGTGATACGGCATTTATATCTTTTATTGCAATAAAGCCGTTTGTCTCTTTTATAATATCGCTTTTGATTATTCCGCTTACTATTTTACAAAAAACACAATCACGAGCTTTACCGTTTAATAATTCATCATTCATATGTATAAATAAAACCCTTTACAATTCGGACATTAATTTTAAAAAATTTACATTAATATATTTACTAATATCCATTAAATAGGGGATATAAATAACCCCGGAAAAATCCAACGCATATAATATTATTATAATAACAACAAGTATTAAAAATATCAAAAATAATTTTTTTATTGTATTATTTTTATTCTTTCGCTTTGTTAAAACGTCGTCTTTAGTTATTTTTTCTTTTTTTTTATTATTATGAGCAAGTTCATCCGGCGATTTTACGGTATCCGGTTTCTCTATATCGTCGGTTATTTCCTTAAGAATTTTTTTTATTTCTTCAGATTCAAAAATATTCTTATTTTCTTTTTCTTGTGTTTGAGCTTCATGCGTTTTATCTGATTCTGTCGCTTCTGTTTTATCAGTTAAATGCGTTTTATGTCCAGATTCCGTGCTATGTTCGTCATTAATTGTCTTAACGTCATAGGCTTTTTCATTTTTTTCTGATTCTTCCTTGTTTTCTGTATTTTTTTGGTCTGAATTATTTTTTTCTTTTTCTTCCGTGATATTAGACCCGTTATCATTATCGGTAATTACGCCAATTTTTTTATTTATAATAAAAATATTGGCGCAGATTCTGCACCTTACTTTAATATTGCCGTCCGGCAGCAATAATTCGTCGATATCATAAGAGGTCGCACAAAATGGACATAAAATACGCATATTGTTGTAATTATTTAAAATAACAGAGACTTTAGCTTATGTTTTATATGTATATGGGTCATGTAAATTAATAAAATATCAAAAAAACAGCAGCCTCAAAATTATATTATAGAAACAGCAGCATAGCTAAGACTATCTTTTTTTATTCTATATTATATAATAGATTAATTAAATTATAAAAATAAAGCAATAAAATAAATTGCTATCATTTTATAATTTAAATAATACTTAAATTATAAAAATAAAGCAATAAAATTTAAATAAAAAAATATGAAAATCGATTATCCTAAAAATTTGCAAGATAATTCAACAAAAAATCCGCCTGCAAATTTAAAAGAAATTCTGTCGGATATTTTAAAAAATAAACTAAAAATATCTGATTATGATACGCTGCTTTTGGCTTCTAACTGGATTGATATCTGCGGAAAAGATTTAGGCGGCAAGACAAAACCGAAATATATCAGAGGAAAAACATTAACCATACTGACAAACAGTTCTGTTTTATCTTTTGAACTTAGTTTTCTTAAAGGTGAATTTATTCAAAAAATAAATGACTATTTGACCAGATTAAATGAAAATCACAGAGAGGCGGATAATATAACAGATATTAAATTTAAAAATATAGATTATTAATAATTTAATGAATATTTTAATATTTGCATATTATTTTATAATTTAATACCGATATTTAAAAAACAAAATTTATAAAATTATTCGGCGTATAATAGCATATTGTATTATTAATTTAGTTTCATAGAATTAAAATAAAAATAACCTCTCTGCCGCGGCAAACGAATATATATAAACTGCACAAATATATATATTGGATGCTGCACAGAGAGGCTGAATGTTTTTATCTATTTTCCTATTGAAAATATTTTTTCAAAGAATGATTTTTTAATAGGATGTGAATCTTCCCCGCTTTCTTGTGTAAATTCTTCTAAAATTTTCTTTTGTTTCGCAGTCAGATTGGTCGGCGTTTCAACGATAACATTAATATATTCATTCCCTCTCGATTGACTGTTTAATCTATAAACTCCTTTGCCTTTAAAAGTAAACTGAGTCCCGCTCTGAGTACCTTGCGGGATTTTTAAATTTGCTTTACCTTCTAAGGTAGGCACTTCGATATCGCATCCCATTGCCGCCTGGGGAAAATTTATAGGAACTGTTACATAAATATCCTCATCTTTTCTCTTAAACAAATGATGCGGTTCAACCGTAATGTCAACATAAAGGTCACCCGGAGGACCGCCGTAAATACCGGATGCGCCTTCTCCTGAGACCCTGAGCCTGTTGCCGTTATCTATTCCTGCAGGAATTTTTATTTCAAGTTTTTTTTCTTTAATAACCCTGCCGCGTCCTGAGCATGTCGGACACGGGTTTTCAATTATTTCTCCTTCACCGCTGCATTTATAGCAAGTTCTTGTAATGGTAAAAAAACCTTGCTGCTGCCTTATCTCGCCTGTGCCTTTGCAAACCGGACAAACAACGGGTTTAGTTCCCTTTTTTGCGCCTGTTCCGTCACATGATTCGCATTTTTCATATCTTCTGAACTTTATTTCTTTGGCAGCGCCGAATATCGCCTCTTCAAATTTTATGTTAAGTTCATAGCGAAGGTCATCCCCTCTTCTTTGCCTTGTCCGCTTATTTTGCTTTGAACCGAACATATCGCCGAAAAAATCACTGAAAATATCTCCAAACCCGCTGCTAAACCCGGCTCCGGCTCCTTGAGAAACGCCTTCATGTCCGAATCTGTCATATGCAGCTCTTTTTTCTTCATCTGAAAGGATTTCATAAGCTTCGTTTATTTCTTTAAATTTTTCTTCAGATTCTTTATCGCCTTGATTCTTATCCGGATGATATTTAACGGCTAATTTCCTATATGCTTTTTTCAGCTCAGCCGATGTTGCATTTCTGTCTATTTCTAATATCTCGTAATAATCTCTTTTTGTTGCCATATTTGATTAGAATAATTATTTTTTTTTATTTTATTTTAATATTTTTAACATTTATATTTTTAATATCTTAGTTAAAAAATACATTAATATAACTTATTTTTTGTCCTTTACTTCCTCAAATTCGGCATCAACCACATTTTCATCGGCCGGTTTTTCCGCCTGCGCATCATCCTGATTTTGAGAAGACCCGGCAGATTCGGATTGCTGTTCGGCCGTCTTTTTATACATTGCTTCCGTTATTGAGTGAGATACTTTTTCTAATTCCTCGGTAGCCGATTTAATTTTGTCGATATCGCCCGCTTCTAAAGCTTTTTTAGCATCCGAAACCTTCTCTTCGGCAGCCATCTTTTCAGCAGATTCTATCTTATCGGCATTGTCTTTTAACAGTTTTTCAACGGAATATATTAATGTATCCAGATGGTTCTTGGCTTCTATAAGTTCTTTCTTTTTGTTGTCTTCATCTTTGTGAAGTTCGGCTTCTTTAATCATTTTATCTATTTCTTCTTTAGATAAACCGCTTGAAGAAGTTATTTTAATCGACTGCTCCTTGCCTGTTCCTAAATCCTTGGCAGAAACATGTACGATACCGTTTGCGTCAATATCAAACGTAACTTCTATCTGCGGGACTCCTCTCGGAGCTGGAGGTATTCCCGTAAGTTCAAATCTGCCTAGGCTTTTATTATCGGAAGACATCTCTCTTTCGCCCTGAAGCACATTAATTGTGACAGCCGGCTGATTATCTGCCGCCGTCGAAAATATCTGACTTTTTCTTGAAGGTATAGTAGTATTCTTTTCGATAAGCTTCGTCGTGACGCCGCCTAATGTTTCAATACCTAAAGATAGAGGAGTTACATCAAGAAGCAGTACGTCTTTGACGTCACCCTTAAGAACGGCTCCCTGAATTGCAGCTCCTACGGCAACCACTTCATCCGGATTTACGCCTTTGTTAGGTTCTTTGCCAAAAAAGTCCTTAACTTCTTCCTGAACTTTAGGCATTCTCGTCTGTCCGCCGACAAGGACGACTTCATCTATCTGCGCGGTAGTTAAACCTGCATCTTTTAAAGCAATTCCCACCGGCTTCATAGACCGTTCTATTAAATCGCCGGTCAACTGCTCCAGTTTCGCTCTTGTTATTTTTAAATTCATATGCTTAGGACCGCTTGCGTCAGCGGTGATAAACGGTAAATTTACATCAGTCTCGAGAGCCGAAGAAAGTTCTATTTTTGCTTTCTCTGCAGCTTCCTTTAACCGTTGAAGCGCCATTTTATCGTTTCTCAAATCAATTCCGTAATCTTTTTTAAATTCATCTGCTAGATAATCTATAACACGCTGGTCAAAATCCTCTCCGCCAAGAAAAGTATCTCCGTTAGTCGATTTAACTTCAAATACTCCTTCGCCAAGCTCAAGAATTGAAATATCAAAGGTTCCGCCGCCTAAATCATAAACCGCGATTTTTTCTTCCTTTTTCTTATCTAAACCGTAAGCCAAAGAAGATGCCGTAGGTTCGTTGATAATTCTTAAAACGTTAAGTCCGGCTATTTTACCGGCATCTTTTGTAGCCTGCCTCTGCGAATCGTTAAAATAAGCAGGGACGGTAATAACGGCTTCGGTAACAGTTTCCCCGAGATAATCTTCCGCGGTCTTTTTCATTTTCATTAAAATCATTGAAGATATTTCTGCAGGACTGTATTTTCTGCCTCTAACCTCTACCCATGCATCGCCGTTATCATTTTCGACAATTTTGTAAGGGCATATTTTTTTAAAAGCCTGTACTTCAGGTGCGTTATATTTTCTGCCGATGAGTCTTTTGACGGCATAAATGGTATTTTCAGGATTAGTAACTGCCTGTCTTTTAGCTGCCTGTCCGACGAGTCTTTCTCCGCTGTCGGAAATAGAAACGATAGACGGTGTCGTCCTTGCTCCTTCAGAATTTGCAATAACTACAGGTTCTTTCCCTTCCATAATAGCAACGCAAGAATTAGTAGTTCCAAGATCAATTCCGATAACTTTTCCCATAATTTTATCTCTCCTTATTTATATATTTTAATTATTCTTTATTATTTTTATTTATAATTTTATATCTATTACAGTAATTAATCAATATTATATTAATATAACTTAATTATTTACTTAATTATTATCTAAATAAATCAGCAGCTGCCGTCAGGCTTAGAGATACATATTAAGGACGGTCTTAACAATCTGTCTTTATAAATGTATCCTTTTCTTTTTTCTTCTATAATTTTCCCCTCAGATTCAGCCGAATCTTTTACTATCTCGACTACTTCATGAAAATTAGGGTCAAATTGTTTATTTTCCGTTTCTATAATTTTAACACCGTGATTTAGTAAAACTTTTATAAATTCATTGTTAGCCATTTTAACACCGTCAACAAAAACTTTAAGATTTCCGGATACGTCATTGTCAATATAGGAGGCGGAGTGATTAATAGCAAGGTCTAAGTAATCTAAAATAGGCAGCAGGTCTTTAACGAGACTCTCATTGGAATATTTTAACGATTCTTCCTTCTCTCTGATAATTCTTTTTCTGAAATTTTCTGAATCAGCCAGAATTTTAAGGTATTTTTCGTTTAATTCGTCAAATTCTTTCTTTAAATTTATAAATGCGTTTTTTATGTAATTTAGACTTTCTAACGCTTCAGTCAGAGATGCCGGCTCGGTTATCCGGTCTAAATCTGCGATATCGAGCAGCGGTTCATTCTCTTCCTGCTCATTAATATCTTTTGCCTCATTCGTATTATCTTCATCATTTAAGCTGCTTTCATCTCTTCTATTGTCTTCCATATTTTAGTTCTCCCGATTGTTATTTATTTTAATTTTATTTATTAAAATATTTAGATTATATCACATAAAAGCTTTGCCATATAATTTACCGCCGGAATAGCCGTAGCATAATTCATCCTAGACGGTCCTATCAGACCTATTGAACCTTCCGCAAATCCTTTCTTGCTATGATAAGACGCCGTAATTACCGATAAACCGTTAATGTCGGACCATTCGGTATCCGAACCTATAAATATATGAATACCTTCTTTTTGTTTAGCGAGTTCCAATAATTTTATTATAGTTTTTTTATCTTCAAAAGCCTTTACGAGAGATTTAATCTTTTCATAATTTGAAAACTCCGGTTCATCAAATAAATTCATTCTTGAACCTATATATAAATAATCGTCCTCATTTACAATTTTATCTTTTGCTAAATCAAAATTAAAAATAATACCGTTTAACAGCGAAAAAAAACTTTTTCTGTCCTTATCGATACTCTTTAGAATAACATCTTTTAATTCGTCAATATTATGTCCGTTAATTATTTCATTTAGTTTCACCGAGTATTTGCTGAGTTCTGCCTGAGCATAATCTCTGTCGGCGCTAATTATTTTATTTTCAACAATGCCGCCGTCAAACACCGTCACTACAAGAAGATTTGATTTATCTAATTTTATAAATTCAATATGCAGCAAATTGGCATAAGTCCTCTCCGGCGCCAATACAATCGGCATATAATGCGAAATTTCAGACAACAAATGTACCGCCTGCCATAATATCTTTTTTATATCCTTGCCTGAAATATTAAAACTGCTTCTAATCTCTTCTTTCTGTTGTTTTGATATTTTTTTTGTTTTTAAAATGCTGTTTATATAAAATTTGTAGCCCGAAGAAGTCGGAACTCTGCCCGCCGAAAAATAAGGCTGATGTATATACCCTTTTTCCTCAAGAGATGCCATAATATTTCTTATTGAAGCAGAGCTTAAGTTTAACGAACATTTCCCTGCAATAAATTTAGAGCCTACAGGATTAGCGGTAACAATATATTCTTCTATTATGCAGTGTAATACTTCCTGAAAACGCTCATTAAGAAACTCTTCCATAAATTCATCTCTATTCTTTATGCATATAATTATTAGCACTCTTCAATATAGAGTGCTAATAATAATTAAACCAATAAATTTGCTTTTTGTCAAGTTTTATATATTTTTTTTAATGCAAAAATTGACAATTTTGCTTTACAATCTAAATTAAAAGCAATATAATTTATAAAAGTCAAAAATAAAATACAATACAATACAATAAAAACACAAAATCCTATGTTATCAAAATTAAATAAATTCTTTTCTTCAATAAAATTAGCAATAATTTTATTTATACTTATAGCCGCAGTCTCAATCATCGGAACCGTAATAGACCAGGGCGATACTATAGCGCAATATAAAATAATTTACGGCAATACTGTTTTTCACATCCTCTACTGGCTGGGATTTTTAAATATTTACGACTCATGGTATTTCGTCGGTCTTGCCGCACTGCTCATTTTAACTATGATAATTTCTTCGGCAAATAAACTTCCTAAGATTATTAAAAATATCGTAGATCCGAATACTTCTTTCGACTATGCACTGAAAAAAAACAGCTATAAGGCTAAATATATAACTTTGCAATCATCAAAAAGCCCTTATGAAATATTGAATTTTGCCGAAAAAACGTTCGGTAAAAAATTTGGAAAACCGGTATTAAAAATTTCAGGCAAAGATAATAATTATATTAATGACGGCAAGAATGAAAAAGCGCAAAAAACGAGCAGCAATGCCGATAATAAAGAAAACAATTCGGGAAATTTTTTATTTTTTTCAAAAAATTCTATATTCAGAATATCGCCGATTATTGCTCATCTCGGTGCAATAGTTATTCTGGCGGGGGTCCTCCTCGGCGTGGCATTGGGATACAGGTCTTATACTAACATTAAGGTAGGTCAAACAGTTCAGCATTCTTATTTATTAAAAAATAATCATCCCGTACTGCTGCCTTTTAAAATAAAATTGGACAACTATGTAACAAAATATTATAAAAACGGAATGCCGAAGGCGTATATAAGTACGCTGACAATTATAAAAAAGCATATAACTATTCTGACTAAATCAATAAGGGTTAATCATCCCCTAACATATGACGGGATAACTATTTATCAGGCAAGCTACGGCCATTACAAACCTAACGCGGCACAGATATTAGTGCTTAATTTGAATTTGAAAAACAGCAATAAAAATAATAAAAGACTGGTGTATGCAGTGCCCGGAAAAATATATAATTCAAAAATAAATAATATAAAATTTTCGTTTAATTTTTTTAAACACCCTGCAAAAGACCAGATTCCTTTCTATATATCGGTAATTAAAAATGATAAAACGGTCGGCAGTCCCCTTGTTTTTCAGGAGTTGCCCTATAGAACAAAAAAAGGGAATATGCCTTTATTTTTTGCAAAATATAACAATAATATAGCTTTTATTTTTGCCGGAATAAAAACATACTATTACAGCGGCGTGGAAATCACAAAAAATGTAGATACCGATATCGTATGGATTGGTTCGGCAATCTTAATTTTTGCTTTATTCTTTTCATTTTTCTTTAATCAGCAGTCTTTATGGGTAAGGGTTACTCCTTCCGAAAACGAAAAAACAAATAAAATAGAAATACTGTCTGTGCCCCACAAGAAATTTGCATCATTCTACTCTATGATGGATAGACTTATGGAAATATTTAAAAAACAGATATAAAAAATGTTCAAATACATTGAAAGTACCGAGCCGGCAAATCCTATACTTTTTCTAAATAAGTTTTTTACAGATAATGTATCGGATAACTTAAAGAATACGCATTTAAAATAACGAAATACTCTGAGGATACATAAATATGATTCATATGAACGCATCAATTTTAGACGGGTCTTTTTATTTTACTATATCCCTGCTTATGATAATTGTAAGCTTTATAGGATATTTTATATATATGTTCACGACAAATAAATTAGCTTCTACTGCTTCTTTTGTAATAGTGCTAGGCGCGTTCGCACTTCAGACCTTTGCCTTCATTATAAGATGGCGGTATTCGTACCAAATAGGAATATACATACCGCCGCTCATAGACTTATACGATTCTTTAGTTTTTTTCGCATATGTAATTTTATTCGGTTTTATTTTATTAAAATTATTTTATAATTTTAATTCCCTTGGATTCATTATGACGTTCATATCTATATGCGCTCTCGGATTCGCGACATTTTATCCGTTATCTACCAGTGCGATAGAACCTTATATAATCCCTGCACTGAGAAGCTACTGGCTTCTTTATCATATAATTTCGCTATTTTTAGCTTACGGGGCTTTTGCAGCGGCGTTCGGCATAGGCATTTTATTTCTGATAAAATATAACCAAACCCATAAATCTAATAAAAATAAAGATACAAAGCAAACTATAAGAAAAATTAATCCTATAAAAAAAATAGCTTCGATTATATTTTATCCATTCATATTGCTTTATAAACAGTTTATATTACTCAGTCCGTCCATTGATATTTTAGACGAGGCTATTTACAAGGTCGTAGTTTTTGGTTTTTTGTTTCTTTCGATAGGAATAGTAATCGGTGCTGCATGGGCAGATAATGCCTGGGGCGGATATTGGAGCTGGGACCCTAAAGAAACATGGTCGTTAATTACGTGGATTACGTATGCGGTATTTATCCATGCAAGACTAACCAAAGGCTGGAATGAAAAGAAAATGGCATGGATTGCCGTTATAGGCTTTATTGTAGTAATATGCACATATCTCGGTGTGGATTTGCTTATTCCCGGATTGCATTCATATATTGCTCCAGGTGCGGCTCCGGTGTTATAATAAAGGTAATAAAGGGGTCATAATAAAGGGGTCAGACACCTTTAAATTATAAATTTTTAAATTATGTTTAAATTATTACATTAATTTTAAATAATAGATTATAATATAGTATGCCAAAAACTGAGATAGCCCCTTTTAAGCCATATATTTATAATACCGGCAAAATTAAGTTTGATGATGTTACCGCTCCGCCTTATGATGTTATAAGCAAAGAGCTTCAGGAGGCACTGTACAAAAGGTCGGAATACAATATTATAAGACTTATTCTTGGCAAAGAAAATAATTATGATTCGCCTGCCAGCAATAAATATACCCGCGCCGAGGAATTATTAAATAAATGGATTAAAGAAAATATTTTAATCCGAGAACCTGAAGAGGCAATATATTTATACTTGCAAAGTTTTACATCCGAAGGCAAAAAATATGAACGGTTAGGTTTTATTTCGTTATTTAGATTACCTGCGCAAAAGGAAAATTCGCAGATATTCGGTCACGAAAAAACCCTTGCTAAGCCTAAAGAAGACCGACTCAAACTAATGGAGGCTACAAAAGCAAACCTTAGTTCCATATTCTCCATATTTGAAGACGGCGACAAATCCATAGTCAATTTCATAACCGATTCTATTCAAAACAATAAAGCATCTAAAATTTCCGAGTTTGCGGACGATAAAAACGAAACGCATAAATTATACAGAGTAACCGATAAAAAGTTAATTGATTTTATAAAAACAAAAATGGAGGATAAAAGCATATATATTGCAGACGGTCACCACAGATTCGAAACATGTTTGAATTTTAGAAACTATATTGAATCCGCCGGCAACAATAATAAAAAAATCAACGCAGACTATTGCATGATGTATTTTGCGCCCATTAATCAGGACGGAATGCTCATTTTACCTACTCACAGATGTATAATTAATAAAAAAATAAAACTTGAAAATTTTATAAACGAAGTTGAGAAAAATTTTACCGTTATACCGTCGGACGCTCAAAATATTGTCGGCGACCTCAATAAAAATAAGGATAATTCATCATTCGGATTTATTCACGAATCAGGGAAATATTTTGTAATCTCTTTAAAAGATACCGTCGGGAATGCTATCGATAATCCGTTGGAACGCTTAGACGTCTCAATATTGCAAAACTATATTTTTAAAAATATCCTGCAGATGGAAGACTCGGATATAGACAACCAGCGGTTTATTTTATATGAAAAAGATGCTTTGAATGCAATAGACAGCATATCCGGTAAAAATAATACCTGCAATAATAATAAACAAGAGAAAATAGAAGCCGTTTTCTTAATGAATCCGACAAAAATTGAAGATGTTACAAAAATAGCATCGCTTAATTTAAGAATGCCTCAAAAATCTACTTTTTTTTATCCAAAAATAATATCCGGTTTAACAATAAATGTTATGTATGATTCATAGAATGCGCGATTTTTTTATTTTTCCCTTCAGGCAAATAAACAATTACATCCGTGCCTTTATTTTTTACCGATTTAACATTTATAAAACCGTTATGTTCAAAAATAATTTTCTGCGAGATTGCGAGTCCCAGTCCTGTGCCTTTTTCTTTAGTAGTGAAAAACGGTTCAAATAATTTATTAAAATCTTTTTTGCTAATTCCTACACCGTTATCTGAAAAAATTATTTTTATAAATTTCGGAATATTTCTTTCAGCATCAATTCTTGTAGTAATTCTTATAAATCCTTTGTTTTTATTCTGAACAGCCACAATAGCATTTTTTATTATATTCAAAAAAACCTGTTTTAAGGCATCCTCTGAAGCAAAGATTTCCGGCAAACTCGGGTCAAATTCTTTAATAAATTTTATATTCTTTTCAGAATTAACGGCAGTCTCTATTTCAATAATTTCGTTTATGACTTTATTTACATTAAGCATTTCCGCATTTATTTTATGATTTTTAGATAACGACAGTAAATCTTCTATTAAAATGTTAATTCTGTCTATTTCTTTAACAATTATTTCCGTAAATTGCGATAATTCCTTTAAACTTTCAGGGAGAGAATCGTGTTCTTCAATAATTTTTTTCTTCAGATATGAGGCGGAAGCTTTTACTCCGCCAAGCGGATTTCTGATTTCATGGGAAATTTCAGCTATAAATCTTGAAAAATTTTGCAACTTTTCTTCATTTTTAATGATATTGTCCATTTCCTTAAATCTCGTTATATCTTTCATAGATATAAGTATATAATATTTCTCATCATCATTAATCTTAGCTATCTCGACTATTATCGCTCTCTTATTATTTTGTCTGTTATTTTTATAAAATTCAAAGTCAAAATCAATAAATCCTTCCCCCGTCTTCATAACTTCATTTATCTTGGCTATAATATATTTATTATTATGAAAAAATTGGTTTGCGTTTAAATGATTGGAATAAGAGAAATAATCCGAATATCCGGTAAGTTCCTGAGCGGCAATATTTAAAAATTCAACTGTTAATTCTTCATTAAAAAGAATTATTGAATAATTTATATTATTTAAAATGAGTTTAAATTTAATATCCATAATTCAATTCTATCAAATTATTTATTCTATAAAAAAGATATAATTTTTTCAGCAATTTTTAAACGTTTAGTTTTTTATTTTTTTGGTTATATTTTTTAGTTATCTTTTTTTATTATTATCTAATTGAGCAGCTGTTTATATTTTATCATTATTTTATATACATAATAAATCATATATAAAAATCCTTCATGGCTAAACAATAAAAAAACAAATTAATAATATTTTTTTACAAGCCATGAAGGATTAAATAAATCAATGCCGTTAATTAATTATAAGCATCTTTGTTTTTGTTAAGAGTTATAAATAAGTTATTTTACTTATAGATTATAGCCTGATTCATCATGCTGAGTGATATCAAGACCCATAGCTTCTTCCTCTTTGCTCACTCTTAAGCCCATAAATTTATCTATAAGTTTAAATATTATAAAACTCATCACAAAAGAGTAACCCGCGACCGATACGATGGTTATCAGCTGAACGACAACCTGGTGAGGATTTCCGTAAAATAAGCCGCTGTGCCCCGGATTTATAAGAGGGTCGGCGAATAACCCCGTCGCAAGCGCTCCCCATGCTCCGCCGATAGCGTGAACATTAAAAGCGTCCAGCGCATCATCGTAACCAAGTTTAGGTTTTACAAAAACTACCATAGAATAGCATAAAACACCTACTACAAGTCCTATAACAATAGACGCGAGCGGGTTAACAAAACCTGAAGCAGGCGTTATAGCAACAAGACCTGCGACCGCGCCGGAAATCATTCCCAGCGTTGTAGGCTTGCCGCTATGGATCCATTCCGCAACCATCCAGCTTATTGCAGCGGCGGCGGTAGCAGTATTTGTTACAAGAAAAGCAGATGCTGCCAGACCGTTAGCTTCTAACGCGCTGCCGGCATTAAAACCGAACCAGCCGAACCATAATAATGCGCCGCCCAAGATTGTATATGCAAGCTGGTTAGGCTGAATGATATTTTCTTTCATATATCCTTTCCTTTTGCCGAGGACTAATGCGCCTGCAAGACCTGCGACACCGGAATTTATATGAACGACCGTTCCTCCGGCAAAATCAAGCGCACCCATGTTATTAAATAATCCTCCCACACCCCACACCGACTGCGCTACAGGAGCATAGACCACAGTAAGCCATATTACAGTAAAGACTACCCATGAAGAAAATTTGATTCTCTCCACTAAAGAACCGCTGATAAGCGCAACCGTGATTATAGCGAACATTAATTGAAACATAACGTAAATAAAAGAAGGAATAGTACCGTCATACCTCGAATGCTGATTTACGCCCATAACAGCCAATCCTAAATACTTAAGATTACCTATAATCCCAAAAAAAGCATCCGGTCCGAACGCTATAGAATAACCCCATAGTATCCAAATAATACTTACAGTGCATATTGTAATAAAACTTAGCGATATAGTATTCAGCACGTTCTTTTTTCTGACCATACCGCCGTAATAAAACCCTAATGCCGGTGTCATTATAAGCACAAGCGCTGAAGAAGCCAGTACCCACGCTATATTTCCCGGAACAAACTTTGGTACCTTAGCAGTCGCCGCAAATACAGGTGTAGCCCAGCCAAAGAGAACTAAAAACAGCCCTCCGAAAACTGTTAAAATTCCGTTAATTTTTTTCATAATTATTCTCCAGATTATATAATTGTATCTTTTTAAATTATAATCATAATGATAATCATCATAATTATAAAACCGTAAGCAGCTAATTATAAAATATACAAAACTAAATTGCCGACTCCCCCTTCTCGCCCGTTCTTATTCTTATAGCTTCTTCTACGGGAGAAATAAATATTTTGCCGTCTCCTATATTTCCGGTTTTTGCCGATTTTTCAACAGCATCGACTATTTCGGAAACTATCTCGTCGGAAGCTATTATTTCAAGTTTTGTTTTAGGAACAAAATCGACTCTGTACTCGGCTCCTCTGTATAATTCCGTATGTCCTTTCTGTCTTCCGAAACCCTTAACCTCTGTCACTGTTATACCGTGAACGCCGATTTTGTTTAGAGCTTCTTTTACATCATCTAATTTAAACGGTTTAATTATTGCCTCAATTTTTTTCATTTTTTTCACCTCCTCCATTTTAAAAATTTTATAATAAAAATCATATTGTGCTCATACTAGTGCAAAAATTTAAATTATAATTATAACTGCCTAAAAACTATACAGAACCATAAAATTTACCGTGTTCTGCGTACTGTGGTTTTCGGTTAATCCTGCATACACATGATGATTATCCGACTGATGCTCAAATTCAAGCCTGAACTGCGTGCTTTTAAATAATGCGTTAGAAGGCTGATAAGCAAACGTAAGGGTAGTATCCAAATAAGTATTTGATACCCCTGCAGTGCTCGTAGCTTCCCACATGCCGTTGGGGTCTAATGCCAGCGTTTCTCTTAATGTTTCTCCGAACATTCCTATTGAATAATTTTTCTGATGATGGATATAGACCGCTGCCCCGCTAAAATGAGACTTATCGTATGTAGAATCGGAAGTCTGGATTAAAGAAGGGTACGTAACTTCAGACGGAGATACATCGTTTGAACTTAAAACGCCGCTGTTAATTCCTCCTCCCAGACCTACTTCGTAATCAGCCACAAATGACCAGTCGTTGTCCGGGCTGTACTGAGCATCTATATAGCTGTAAAACGATTTATTCAGATTGTCCTGATATAATGTATTATTATTCGTCACAAAATAGCTGTTTGCTCCATAGATAAATCCGCCGTTAAAAGTCAGGACGCTGACAGGCGTATAAGACTCGTTTAATTCTATTACCGGCAGGTTATCAATCGGCACTGCCGCATTATCCGTATTTGCAATACCCAGGGTTGAAACAAGCTGAGGGATAAAATTATAAGTCAGGAATATGCCCGTAAGGGTTGCAGGTTCGGCATCGTCCAGCAATGAATATGTATCGTTCCAGTTTCTGATAGGATTAAAGTTTTCAAATCCCAACTGTTCTTTTTCTTTGCCTATATGTACATCAAGACCGCTTCCTACCGGCAAATTTATGTTGATATAAGCCTGCCTCACGTCGTAAGGTGTTCTGTCCTGCATGGACTGCGTAAAGTATGATATGTTGCCGTAATATGCCTTATAAAACTGAATATTCTGCCCGAAGTCCAATGAAATATGAAAACCTACGCCATACGGATTAGAATTCGTTCCGGGTGAGCGTCTTAACGTAATGTCTGCATTATTAACCGCAAAACCGTCCGGCTGCCAGTTATCGCCGTAATTTCCGTTATAGGCGTTCGGTTTAGCAAGATTATACGTATAAGAAGCTATTAATGTACCGAGAAGCTGAATATTTGAAAAATAAGAATTTGAACTTTTCTGTTTTGCTTTCAGTTCGTTTAATTCTTTAGAAATTTTGTTCATTTTTAGCGTTAAAGAGTTAAGCGCCGCACTGTCGGTATTGCCGGATTTCGCTTTTAGACCGTTAGTGTTTTTAAAGACGCTTCCGGCTCCTGAAGGGTTCGTTTCGGCTGCGAAAGACCTCTTCGGAACAATCATAGAAACAAAAAATACCGCAAATAAAACTAAAAACATTAACTTTTTTGATGAGATTAATACCGTACTCAATTTACTGTTCTGCATTACTCGGTTTTTCCCGTTCTTACAATTCCTAATACCTGCTTGCATAACTGCCTCCCATTAAAATTTTGTAAAATAACGGTTGTTAAAATAGTTAAAGGTTAAAAAATATTTAATAAAAATTATTAATAAAATTAAAATTAAATTATCATTATAAAGTTTTATGATAAAACATATAAAACTAATTCCTGTATAACCGTTTTATATCAATGCAATAATAGTGCCAGAATGTTTATTTTAGCCGAGCTAAAGCATAATTAACTATAAGTTCCTGATATTGCTAATTTATATTGTTGATTGCATCGGCGGCGCATTTATGCGCTATAACAAATACCGGCACAACGGCAGAATTTGCAAAACAGAATAATATTAACAAGTTATCATTGAAGAAAATGAAAAATAGTGCACATCGGTTAATAACCCGCGCAATAACAAGCTGTTTGAAAAGAAATTATGGATGGAGAAATAGTGCAGTAATGCCTAATTTTTAGTCAATATCGATGCATAAATTTTAATCATTTTATATATTGACTAATAATTGAACAAATTATGGGCAAAAAAAAGATTCGGCAAGATTGATTAATAATTTTATCAATTATTCTTTAATTTCACTGCCGATATTATGAATATGATTATCTATATTCAGTAAAATTATTCGATTATGAAGATTCCTGCGGGACATTCCTATTTTTTTAGCGGTATTTGAAATATTAAAACTATTTTCCTTTAATTTTGAGATTATATAATCTTTTTCAAATGTTTCTTTTGCTTTTCTTAAAGAATTTATACCGATATATTTACTTATTGCATTATTATCATTAATATTGCATGTACAGCTATCTGAATCAGCAATATTAGAGCCGGCAGCATTGTTTAATTTATTTTCGCAATATTCTATATCTATTTTTAGTTCTTTCGCGACGTCATATTTTGTTATCCGGCTGCCGCAGTACATTATCGTAAATCTTTCTATAATATTTTTTAATTCCCTTACATTGCCTTTCCATGAATAATTTTTAAAAAGTTCCACCGCATCGTCTTCAATAGTTATATATAATTTTTGTTTATTGCTGCGGTTAAATTTATCAATAAAATAATTGACAAGCATGGGTATATCTTCTTTTCTTTCCCTAAGCGGCGTAACAAAAAACGGTATTACATTAAGCCTGAAAAATAAATCGCTTCTAAAATTGCCTTGTTTGAGCTCATCTTCAAGATTTTTATTTGTTGCCGCAATAATTCTCGTATTAACTTCCACTGTAGATTCCCCTCCTACACGCTGAAATTTATTGTCTTGCAGAACCCTTAAAATTTTCGACTGCATTCTTAAACTCATATCGCCTATTTCATCAAGAAAAAGCGTTCCGCCGTCTGCAATTTCAAATTTTCCTTTTTTACGCGATAATGCGCCTGTAAATGCTCCTTTTTCATAACCGAACAGCTCGCTTTCTATTAAATCTTCCGGAACGGCGGCGCAATTAATGGCAATAAACGGTTCTTCTGCTCTTACACTGTTAAAATGCAGGGATTTTGCAACTAATTCTTTCCCTGTCCCGTTCTCTCCGGTGATTAAAATAGGGGCATCCGAAACTGCCGCTTTTAATATTTTATTTTTTAATTCTTTAATCTTATCGGAATTGCCTATTAATTCATCTTCATACCCGGGTATACTTTCCGCCAGAACAATTTTTTTTTCGTTTAATTCATTAAATTTTAGCGCATTTTCAACAGTTATAAGAATCCTTTCTAAAGAAAGAGGTTTTTCTATAAAATCATAGGCGCCTATTTTTATTGTTTTGATTGCCGTATCTATATCTGAATGTCCGGATATCATAATTACGGGAATATTTTTGTTAATTTTAACCATGGAATTTAAAATGGTAGTGCCGTCGCTGTCAGGGAGCCAGATATCAAGCAATACCGCATTAGGCAATTTTTCTGAAAAAGTTTTAAGTCCTTCTTCTCCGAATTCTTCGGAAATTACGCCATAGCCCTCGTCGATAAAAATCCCTTCAAGGGATTTTCTTATACTTTCTTCATCGTCTATTATAAGTATAGATTTCATTATTATTTTTATTCCGTTTAATATCTTCGTTATATTAAATATCGTTCACAAGTTTTATTTCGATAATAAACTCTGCGCCGCCGTCAGAAATATTATGAGCATATATTATCCCGTGATTTTCGGTAATAATGTTTCTGGTTATAGCAAGCCCTAGCCCTGTACCGCCCCTTTTCGTGGAGAAATAAGGTTCAAATATATTCGGCAAATTTTCTTCTTCAATACCTGAGCCCGTATCGGATATCTTTATTGTCACGGTTTGTCTTTCCTGATTAAAAAACGTTTCTGCTTTAATAAAATTCGTTTCTTTTTCCCATTTATGCTTACGATTGATATTTATGCTATACACCGCATTATCAAGAATGTTTATTATAGCCCTTTTAAACTGCAATTTGTCTATATAAACCGACGGCATATCTTCACATATATTATTATGAATAAATTGTATATTTTTATGCGCGTTTTTATAAAAAGAAAAAGATTCTTCTATTAATAAATTTACATCGGCATAATTAAAATTTGCTTTAGGCAGTCTGGCGTATAAAGAAAACTCATCCACAAGACCTTTTAAATCATCAACTTCTTTAATTATAATATCAATAGAATCGTTGAAAATTTTATTATCATATTCTAATTTATCTCCGAATTTTCTTTTTAATCTCTGGGCAGATAATTTTATCGGCGTTAACGGGTTTTTTATTTCATGCGCAATCCTCTTTGCAACTTCTTCCCAAGCCGCTATTCTCTGCGCTTTCATCATATCGGTGGTATCGTTAATAACTATGATAAATCCTATATAAGCATCTTTTTCATCTTTCATTACCGTAACATTAATAATATAAACATGCAATTTAGCGTTTATATTTAATTTCATTTCTTTTGTAATACTTTCTTCTTTATTATTTTTAGCGAGATTTTTTATAATTTCCCTTATTTCAGAAAAAGTAATCTTACTGAAAACATCTTTATAATTTTTATTTGCCGCTTCTTGAAAATTAACCTGAAACATATATTCTGCCGCATTGTTTATTGTTTTAATCTTTCCGGAAGAGTCAATAGTTATAACGCCGGTACCTATATTTTTTAAAATAATTTCTATATATTTTCTTCTTCTTTCAATTTCAGTATTGATGTTTTTAAGATTCATATTGGCATTTTCAATGATTTCTTTATTTTTCTTAAGGTCCCTAGCCATATTATTAAATGAATTTATAAGCATACCTATCTCATCGTCGGAACCTGAATTAATATTTACGTCTAATTCGCCTGAAGCTATTTTTTCCGTTCCTTTGACAAGGTTTATTACCGGTTCCGTTATTTTTTTGGAAAGGTAAAATCCCACCCAGATAGAAATAAACAGAATAAGAAGGGTAAAAGTTGAAAATAAGATAAAATATGTTGTTTCTATGGGATTTTTTAAGAATCCGACCTGCCAATATTCTGCATAAAAATGCTTTATATAGTCAGCCATTCTGTTTACTTTATCTATGTTATCGTTTGACATTAAGTTAGCTGAACGGGCTGCAGAGTTGTGCCGAATATGCTTATATATATTATTGCCCGGCTTATAAGTATCTGAGAACTTTGCTATTTTCAGAGCATACCCCATCGTTTTTTCGATGCCGGGAACATACCATTTATTAATTCCGTTAGCAAAAAATCCCGCGGCAATTATAACCGCAAACATAAAAAAGGAAGGGATAAGACTTACCAGCACAAATAACGCAACAAGTTTAGAACGCAATTTCGAACCAAGCGCATTTTTTCGTTTGTCTAAAAAAAGTTTTATAATATTTCTTATAATCAAAAACAGCATTAAAAGAAATAGAATTACGGTTATATTAATATATGCGTAAACAATAATTTTTGAAGTTACGGAAACATCGGCAAAAGAAAGCATTCTTGTTTCTATAAAAGTAGAAACAATAACTAAAAATATACCGATAAATATAAAAATTATTTCTCTTTTGATACGCATTTTTTCTACAGGAGGTTTATTTTTATTTTTCATTATTTATGATAATATTTATAATAATAATACAGTTTATATTGGTTATTTTCTATTAAGTTTTTAAAAATGTTTTATAAATTTTGTTTTATAAAACTTGCCAAGCGGGCTGTTTTATAATAAAATGTAAACATCGGGCCGTGCCGCTGTATCGTTGCAGCAGCATCGCAAATATAACAGCTGCAATGGAAAATCGTGCCGCTGCAGCTTTGCCGGTCATTAGATAATTATACAACATTTAGCAGATACAATAAATAAATCATAATATCTGCTGTCTGCGATAAATCTTACAAATCATGAGCAAGCGCATCAAGCATATAAAATATGAGCGCAAGCCTATATGGTATAATTATAAGTTTAATATATAATCAAAATGCTCATACAGCCGCATATCAAAAAATTAATATTTTAAAATAAGTTCTGGGATATGTGAGACAAAACAGCGCTAATAAAAATAATATATAATACAGAGTTTCAAAGTTTAAATAAATGAAAATACTTGTGCTCGGCAGCGGAACATCGACAGGAGTGCCGTTAATAGGTTGCAATTGCGAAGTATGCACTTCTGAAAATCCAAAAAATAAAAGATTAAGACCATCCATACTTATAACAGAAAGTGATGTCAACTGCCTCATAGATACGACGCCTGACCTAAGAGCCCAGGCTTTAAAATTTAATATTCTCAAAATAGACTTAGTACTATATACCCATACGCATGCCGACCATTTATTCGGGATTGATGATTTAAGAATGTTCAATTATATTAAAAAAGGGGCGATTCCCATATATGCGTCAGAAAAAGATATAGAAACCATAACAACAAGATTTGATTACATTTTTAAAAAAAAGACGCAATCAAGTAAGCCTGATTTAATACCAAATATTATAATTGATAATAAAATTAATTTTAAAAATATAAATATTCAATCTGTCCCTGTTTTTCACGGCAAACAGCTGATAAACGGTTATAGAATTAAAGACTTAGCATATCTGACCGATGTTTCAAAAATACCGGAAGATTCTTTCAAATTGCTGCAAGGCATTAAAGTACTTATGATTGACGCTCTCAGATATGACGAGCATCCCACGCATCTCACCGTAGCTAAGGCTATTGAAATCTCAAATATACTGAAACCGCAGTTTACGTACCTGATGCATATGGGGCATAAAATTGAATACGAAAAACTGTCAGCCTGTCTGCCGCCCAATATTTTTCCGGCTTATGACGGTCTTACATTTGAGATTTAGCCCGCGCTGCGTTGAGTTTATATAAAAATTTTAAACCTTTGAGCGTCCATAAACCGTCAATTATTTTTAAGCCTTTCATCCTGCATTGAGCAGCGATAATATTAGATAATCCGCCGGTAAAAATAACTTTGCATTCTGTTTTGTCATATTGCTTCTGAATTTCTTTTATAAAACCTTCTATCAAAAAGACGGTACCGTATAATAATCCCGACTGTATTGCTTTAACCGTATTATCGCCTATTAACTGTATGGTATTGCTGCTGTTAATATCATTCTCGCTAACGCCGTTATTAACGTCTTTATTGTTATCGTTCAGAATGTTGCCGCTGTTTTTGCCGCAGTTTAGTTCATTTATATTTATCAGCGGAAGCAGTTCAGTTTTCTCATTAAGACATACTGCAAGAGTTTTTATTCCCGGAAATATAACGCCTCCTTTAAAATTTCCAGCCGCATCAATGATATCAATTTTTAATGCAGTGCCTGCGTCCACTATTATTTGAAATTCTTTACTTAAGCTGTAAGCATAGCTTGCGTTGACAATACGGTCTGCACCTAATTTGTCGGGGTTCTCAACCATTAGATTAATACCTGTTCTTGAAACTGAAGAAATAAAAATTGCATGGCAATTTAACTGACTGCAAAACAATTTATAAAATTGGTTTTGGGATGGCACTACCGAAGATATGCAAATATGTTTTATATCGCTTATACAGATGCCGTCGTTAAGAAATAATTTGCTTAATGTATTAAAAAGAGCCTCTGCCGAACATATTTCCGAAGTCGAAACCCTATATATAGTGAATATATCTTTTTCTTCATCATTGCAATTGCCGTCTAAATTATTGTAAATACCGAATACGGTGTCTGTATTGCCGATATCGCAGGATAAAAACATAATATATTAAATTATTAAACTTGTAAACTATGTGCTTATATTTATATGTATTAAGAGCTTATTGCAGAACAATAAATAGAATAATTAAATATTTAAATAAATTATTAAACTAAAATAAAACAAAACAGATGTAAAAAAGTCGGAATAGTTCCGGCAATTTTCAATATTAAATCTGCATTAAACCTGTATTAATATATTTATTATAAATTATTAATAATTTATAATAAAACAGTCAACTCGCCTGAAACCACTTTTTCTAATTCATTTTCTCCGGTTTTTAACAATAATGCTCCTTTGGAATCTATACCGACAACCTGACCTTTAATTTTATGGTTTTCACTATTTATTTCCACGTCTTTTCCTATCATTCCAAAATATTTTTGATAAGTTTGCAGTATCGACGACAAACCGGTGGATAGGAATGTTTCATAATATTTCTCAAATTTATTAAGAAAACTTATTATCAGATTATTTCTGTTTATAAACAGGCTGTTTCCGTTTACTTGTCCGAGCTCCTTTGTTCTTTCGATATATAAGGACGTAGCTATATTTTTTATATCTTCATAAATATCTTCTTCTTTAAGATTCACATTAATGCCTATTCCAACAATAATATATTCTATGACCTTATTTTGAGTGCTCATTTCCGTTAAAATTCCGGAGACCTTTTTTGAATTTACTAAAATATCGTTAGGCCATTTAATTTGCGTTGTAATAGAAGAAATTTCTTCAATAGATTCTGCAGCTGCCGTTGCCGCCAGAATAGTTATGCCGTTAGCAGCTTCCGGACTGAACTTGGGTTTCAATATAATAGACATATATATATTGCATGCCTTAGGCGACGTCCATATTTTTCCGTTTCTTCCTTTTCCTTTATCCTGTGTATCGGCTATAACTACGGTACCGTTCTTAGCACCCTTAACAGCAAGTTCTCTCGCCATTAAATTAGTTGAACCCACTTTTTCTTCGTAAAATATATTTTTTCCTATAAAATTTGTTTTAAGATGTTTTTTTATTTCAAAAATATCAATATAATCTAACTCATTAATGACATCCATATTTTAAATGAACCTCCGTGATTAAGTTAAAATTTACAGAAATCATACAAAATTATATAAAATTTAAAGAATAATCAATCGGTTTGACGGCGTTAGTCAGGGAACCCATAGAAATATAATCAACTTTAGTTTCCTCGGCTATTTTTCTTAAATTTTTTATAGTAATATTTCCGGAGGCTTCCGTAACGGCATTTTTGCCGATAATCTTTACAGCCCTTTGCATTTCTGCGATACTCATATTATCAAGCATTATGATATCTGCCCGTCCTTCTAATGCTTCGACTGCCTGTTCTATAGAACTCACTTCAATTTCTATTTTTTGATTAAATCCGGCATTATAGCTCCTCACCGTTTCTAGTGCTTGCTTAATCCCGCCTGCAAGCTTTATGTGATTATCCTTGATTAAAATGCCTGATGATAGGTTAAACCTATGATTGTTTGCCCCGCCTACATTGACTGCATATTTTTGAATAGCGCGCAGTCCGGGAAGCGTTTTTCTTGTATCGAGAACTTTTGTTTTTAAATCTGAAAGTTCATTCGCTGCAATATTAGAGACCGTCGCAATTCCTGAAAGGAATTGAAGAAAATTAAGCGCAGTCCTTTCACCGTATAAAACAACATCAGATTTGGCTTTAATAGAAATAATTTTTTGAAATTTTGTTATTTTTTCACCTTCTTCGGCAAAATAACTAATTTCAAAATTATTTTTACTTAATATATTAAAAACTAATGAAAAAATGGTTAAACCGCAAACAACGCCGTCTTCCTTTGTTATTACCTCGCATTCGATCTGCGGATTACATTTGCTTGCAATAGCGTCCGTAGTAATGTCCGAACCTTTTATATCTTCTGCTAACGCATCGGAAACTAAAGAAATTACCTGTTCGTCAAATATCTTCATTTTTAATTTTGTCAATTTCTTCTTTTATTAATTTTTCTGCAATTTCAGGTAATATATTTTTAATATTTTCGATTATTTCAGGCTGTATATTATTCATTATATCATTTATTGATTTTTTTATATACTCGTCTATTTTGCCGATAACTTCATCATTTATAAACTCCAATTTTACATTACCTCCTTTACGAACTGCATTATTATTATCATTATTAATATTATATAAAGAAATTTGCGTATCGTCTATATTTTTCAATTCCGGTATTTCAGCTAAATTTAAATAATTTTGCTCAGCATTAACTTCAGAATTATTTTGTATAGTATGAGCGTTATAATATGTTTTGCCTGCAGTATTGCTATCGGCTGCGGCTGCGGCGCTGTCGGAAACGGCAGCAGTAATAGCAATATTCTGCTCCTGCTGCTCCTGTTTCTCAGAAACATAATTTTCATTGGCGTCATCTGCCGTATCGCTATTAACATCATTATTCCCGCCTAAATCGGCAATACCTCCGCCTTCATCGCGATTAGACTCCTGAATATCGTAAATCTCGGGCATATTTATGTTAAATTCTGTTTCAGCCGGTTTGTCCGGCTCCGGTTGAATAATATCTAACCCGCCGGCACTGTCCGCGGTCATATTCTCTTCATCATTGTTATTTATGAAATTTAAACTGTTAATATTATCGCTGTCGCCGATGTCTTCATTGATAATAATTTTAGACATATATTCGTTAATTTTGTTTTCATCGATATTATCATCATCGCTATTATTATTAAAACTTTCTAATGCAGCCGCCGGAGCATCGGCATGTTCGGCATGTAAGGTGCCGTTAGTTTGCTGCATGTTGTCGTTTAATATTTCCTGTCCTTCGCCGTTATCGGCATGTTCTGTTTTGATATTTCTGACACTTTCTAATTCGTAAGGAACAACCTCGGATATGCTTATCTCGTCCGGAACGCTGCTGCTGCCGGAGCTGTCTCTGACGTCTGCGCGAATACTTCCTGCTTCTATTGATGGAGCAATATTTGTGTTTGCGGATGCAGATTGCGTGATATTAAGAACGTTATCGGCAATATCCGTTCCGGCGGCGGTAACATCTGCGGCAGCATCGGCAGCTTTATTGTAATCATCACTGCCTGCTATATTTTCCTGAACTCTTATTTGAACATTTTCTTTATCTAAATTTTGAAATTCTTTAAAAATATTATCGTCTTTAAAAAGATTTTCAAACGCTTCGCTTAATTCAGCAGAATCCTGCTCTTGTCCAGAATCTGAATCTGCCCGGATATTATCTGTTTTCACAGTATTTTCCGTCAGATTATCTGACTGTTCAGCTGAAATATTTTGAATATTTTGATTATTATTATTTTCAATTTTTTCATGCTTTTTTTCAAATTCTGCAATATCATAAATTTTATCTTCATTAATATCAAGACCTAAAGATCTCTTTATTTTATTAATAAATGTTTCTTTATCAAAAGGTCTGTATATAAACCCTGTTAAACCCGCCTCAACAAACAATTCCCGTTCTTTATTCGGCAGATCGGAGGGTGCAGCCAGCAGCACAGGCATATTAGAATATAAACTGTTATTTTTAATTTCTTTTATTATATTATAGCTGCTTGCATTGCTTATATTATAATTAATAATAATAATTGACGGAAGACTATTATTAAGAATTGCTATTATTGAAGAACCGTCGTAAAGAGGAATTATTTTAAATTCGGAATTATTTAAAAAAATCATAGAGACGGTTTTTTGCATTGCATCGCTGTCATCAACATACAATACTTCGTAAGGCATCGGCATAGCAACTCCTCCTTAAAAATCAAAGCTTTAAATTAAAGCATAATTTTGATATAATCGTAAAATTGACTACTGTAGTAAAAGGTAATAATTTTTATTAATTTATAATCATAATTTTAATATTATTATTATAAGTAGTCAATAATTTATTATTATATACTAAAATTAATTAATTTAATTTTTATTGTAATAATCATAAATCAAACGGTTAATTTAATCAATTATCTTTCTAACATGCCGGTATATTATAAATTATAAATTATGTCCTTAATAAACAGATACATATTTAAACAATTTTTTCCGCCTTTTATTTTTGGACTTGTTATATTCACTTTCAGCATAATTACCAACAGAATTTTAATGCTGACGGAAATGGTCATCAATAAAGGCGTCAGCATCACTTCCGTCATTAAACTCGCCAGTTTGACGCTGCCGGATTTTATGATAATAACACTGCCTATTTCATTTTTACTCGCAGTTTTAGTAGTGTTCGGCAAAATGACTCAGTCAAATGAAATAATGGCATTGAAAGCTTCCGGAGTCAATACATGGCAATTAACAAAACCTGCCCTGCTATTCTCTTTAATACCCCTCGTCAGTTCACTTTTTTTTTCTTTTTACATGGCTCCGAGATTTAATTATTTTTTTAGAGTATTAGCTGTTAAGGAAATAAAAAAAGCAGTGTTTTCTGCATTGAAAAAAAATTCATTTTCTAATAAATTGGGTAACTATAAAATATTTATAAAGCATGTAAATCCTTCAAAATCTTCTATTAAAGGTATTTTTATATTATATAAAATTAAAAATAATTCTATGGTTTTAATAGCGGACAGAGGATATATCGTTTATAATAAAAAACAAAATTTAATTTCTTTTTATTTAAAAAATGGTCAAATCCAAAAAAAATACAGATCTAAAAAAAATTTCTGGATATTAAATTTTAAAACTTATAAAATAAACATAAAACTGAGAGGACTTTCATTTCCTTCCAGAAATAATTCAGTACACTTTATGACCATTTCGCAGCTCATTTCTAAATATAATTCTGCAGGCAACAAAAACAATATTAAAAATATTTATTTAATATATATACTTAAAAAAATTGCCATACCTATCGCGGTAATATTTTTTGTGTTTATAGGCCTGCCGCTGGCTATGCTGTCGGAAAAAAGAAGTCTCTTTATGGCTATATTTTATACCATAGCTATTGTTGTGCTATATTATATTTTATTTACTTCAGGATTGTACTTATCGATTAAAACCGGCTTCAACCCCGTTATAGGAGTTTTTGGGGCAGATATAATTCTATTTGCCACAGGCGCTATATTATATATAAAGGCATCGGCAAAATGAAAATATTAAGGAATTATCTGCTTAAAGAATTTTTTAAAGTATTATCCATCTCAATAATTTCTTTGTCTTCTTTTTATATAATTGTTGATTTTATATCTAATGTGGGCGCATTTACAAAACATTCTCCTAATTTCAGCTATATTATTCTTTATTTTCTTCTTAAACTGCCTGAGATAATATATAGAATTTTGCCTTTATCAATTTTATTATCAACAATGCTTATAATAATTTCATTTAATAAAAATAATGAAATTACTGCCGTAAAATCTTCAGGCATAAGTATGCTGAAATTTACGCTTCCATTAATAATAACTGCGTTCGGGCTGTCCATTTTTTCTTTTGCGCTCTCAAATTTTATAGCGGTAAAAACAAATATTGAAAGAAGAATAGTTATGCAAAAAGATATAAATAAAAATAATAACTACAGCGTAAAATCGATTTATAAATTTAAAACAAAGAATATAGCTATACATTATCAAAAATATATCATAACTGCAAAAGTTTTAAATATATCTGAAAAAAAATTAGCAGGATTAAGCGTCTATAAATTTAACAATAAATTTAAACTTGTTAAAAGATATAGCGCCAAAAACGGGTACTTTGCCCACAACAAATTAATAATGGACGATGTAATAATAAATAATTTTAATAAAAATCAGCATTATCCATCATTTGCCAAGATTGTTAAGACGACAAGCCTTCCTATAAAACTCAGCATGAATTTTTTTAAATCATACGATTTAAAATCTGAATTTTTATCAATATTTAATCTTTTTAAGATGCTGAAGGTTGCTAAAAAAACGGATTCAAATTTAAATCTGATAAAAACGTTTATGTATTCAAAATTTGCCTTTCCTTTAATAAATTTAATGCTGGTTCTTATAGGAATATCTATAGGCATAATTATAGGCAAAAAATCCGGTACTTCCGCTGCTATCGGCATCAGCATTATTTTAGCATTCGGCTACTGGATAATAAATTCAATCGCGATATCTTTAGGAATGAGTTCGCAGCTAAATCCTATTTTAGCGGCATTTATGGCAGATTTATCCTTTTTGTTTATAGCAATATACCTTATTTCTGATTTGGATTAGTTAACAAAAGAAAAAAGGAAGACGGAAAGATTGTATGCCTCATAAAAATAGTAAAATCAATTCTTTACCATTCAAGGCGGTAAAGTCGGATTAAGTTAAGCAAGATATTTTGCAATTGCAGAACAAATAATACAAAATAAAAAACCGTCGCCATACTGATAGGCGGCGGTTTAAACGTGATTCTAATATATAACTGCATTATAAGCCTATATAATATATCTAATATATATTATATCTAATATATCTATGAAAAAGAGGGAGATTTTTTTATGTTCCTTCCTGCCAGGAGCGTAAATATTTGACCTGCTCTTCCGTGAGAGTATCTATATCTATTCCTAAGGATTTAAGTTTCAGAAAAGCTATCCTTTCGTCTATTTCCCTTGGTACACCGTAAACCTTAGGCAGCATATCGCTGCTGTATAAAGCAAATTCTGCAGAAAGCGCCTGAACGGAAAAACTCATATCCATAACGCTTGCAGGATGACCATGCGCGCTGGCAAGGTTAATAAGCCTGCCTTCAGCAAGAACATATAATTTTCTGTCGTCTTTCATGGTGAATTCTTCAACATAATCCTTAATATTCTTCACGGATTTTGACATTTTTTTTAATTTTTTAATATTAATTTCAACATCAAAATGCCCTGAATTTGAAATAACTGCTCCATCTTTCATAACTTCAAAATGATGCTCGTCTATAACATTTATATCGCCGGTAACCGTGCAGAAAAAATCTCCTATTTTTGCGGCTTCAACCATCGGCATCACTCTGAAACCTTCCATGACGGCTTCTAACGCTTTAATAGGGTCGACTTCCGTGACTATAACGTTAGAGCCTATTCCTCTTGCTCTCATTGCAAGCCCTTTTCCGCACCATCCGTACCCGCAAACTACAAAATTTCTGCCGGCAAGAAGCATATCGGTTGCTCTTATAATACCGTCAATAGTGGACTGTCCTGTTCCGTACCTGTTATCGAATAAATGTTTTGTATCGGCATCGTTAACGGCAATCACCGGAATTTTTAATTCGCCTGCGGTTTCCATAGAGCGCAGTCTTATGACCCCGGTAGTAGTCTCTTCCATCGAAGCTTTGATATTTTTTATTAAATTTTTATGTTTTTTATGTATCGTAGATATTAAATCGGCACCGTCATCTAATGTAAAATTCGGCTCATATTTTAATACGCTTTCTATGTGATTGTAATAAGTTTCGGAATCTTCCCCTTTTATGGCATATACGTCTATTCCAAAATCTTTGACTAATGAAGCGGCAATATCATCCTGAGTCGAAAGCGGATTTGATGCGCACAGCACTACTTCTGCTCCGCCTTCTTTAAGAGTTCTTGCAAGATTGGCGGTCTCAGCCGTTACATGAAGACACAACCCTGCTTTTTTACCCTTGAAAGGTTTTTTTTCAGCAAATTGCTCTTTTATAATAGACAAAACCGGCATATCATGCTCTGCCCACAGTATTCTTTCTTTACCCTGTTTTGCAAGTTTTATATCCTTTATATCAGCCAAAACACAACCCCCCTTTAAATTTTATAACTTTAGTTTATTATATGTATTTATTTTCATATATATTAAAATATTTAAGTACTATGCTATGATGCGTTCATCCTTCATCAGCGATGTCTGTATTTAAAACGATATTTAAACCGTTACCATTGATTTATTTAATTCCTTAGCTGTTTCTTTCAGTTCTGCAATTTTCACCGTCTGTTCCCATGTAAAACCGTCTTCAGTCCTTCCAAAATGCCCGTAATTAGATGTTCTGGCATATATAGGTTTAAGTAAATCAAGGGTTTTAACAATAGAGTATGGTCTTAAATTGAAAACGCTGCTTACGGTTTTGGAAATTGTTTCATCATTATATATACCTGTTCCGAACGTATTTGCCATTACGGAAACAGGGTCTGCAACCCCAATTGCGTAGGCTATCTGAACCTCGCATTTTTTAGCAAGACCGGATGCGACAATATTCTTGGCAATAAATCTAGCCATATATGAACCGCTTCTGTCAACCTTTGAAGGGTCCTTGCCCGAAAAAGCTCCTCCTCCGTGTCTTCCCATTCCGCCATAGGTATCAACAATTATTTTTCTTCCGGTAAGCCCTGTATCGCCGTTTGGTCCGCCTATAACAAACCTTCCCGTCGGATTAATAAAAAATTTTGTGCTGCTATTTATGAGTTCCGCCGGAATGACTTTTTTTATAACTTCATCTATGACGGCATCCGTAAGACGTTCTTGAGAAACATCATCTGAATGCTGTGTAGATACCACTATTGAACTTATTTCTACAGGCTGAGATTTTTCATATCTGACAGAAACCTGAGATTTGCCGTCAGGTCTTATAAAATCCAACGATTTATTTTTTCTGACCTCTGCAAGTCTTTTTGTAAGTTTATGAGCATAATATATAGGCATAGGCATAAACTCATCGGTTTCGGAAGTAGCATAACCGAACATAAGACCCTGGTCTCCGGCTCCCTGGTCTTCGTCTTTTTCTCTTTCAACGCCCATTCTTATATCCGCAGACTGAGAACCCACCGCAACGATAATTCCGCAGCTTTTAAAATCAAAACCTATGCGGGAATCGTCATATCCTATATCCTGTATAGTTTTTCTGATTATTTCCTGATAATTAACTGTAGCGTTTGATTTAACTTCGCCTGCAACAGCCACTAAACCTGTTGTCACCATAGTTTCCATAGCAACCTTGGAATTTTTATCCTGAGATATAAAATTATCAAGGAGTGAATCAGATATTTTATCGCATATCTTATCGGGATGTCCTTCTGTTACAGATTCTGAAGTAAAAATATAATTTCCGCTTTTATGGTCCATTGTTGCGCCTCCGAATATGCATGTGTTTATTTAAACATAAACTGCATATTGTTATTATTAATTATTCATGATTTATTTTTATTTACTGCATTTATTTAATGATAATATAAAATTAATGTATTTTCAACACTAATTATGGCAAAATTAAAGAATATTTATATCAATACATCATTGTCTGCCGCAAAACAGCATTGTTTGCATATAATTAATTTAAAAAAAAGACAATGGATTTCAAGAATTTAGAAGTTTATCTTAAATTTTACCTATATCTCTATGAAAATAAGATATATTATATGCTTCATTTTCCGCATAAAACATATTTTTTAATTCATTTACCGCAAAAACAGACCTGTGTACGCCGCCAGTGCATCCAACGGCAACAGTGAAATACGACTTATTTTCTTTCTTATATAAGGGAAGAAAAAATGTTAAAAAATCGTATATATAATTTAGAAATCTGTCTGTTTCTTCAAAATGTTTCAGATACGCGGCTACATTCTCGTCTAATCCGGTCAGATCTTTAAGCTCCGGCATAAAAAAAGGATTGGGCAGGAATCTCGCATCAAACAGCGTATCAGATTCTAACGGTATGCCGAACTTAAATCCGAAAGATACCACTCTTACGCTAAAAATATGATTATTGCTCACGCATTCAACATGCGGCAATATTAGCGAATTTAATTCGTGTATGGATACATTAGATGTGTCTATAATAATATCTGAAAGCTTTTTAATACCGCTCAGGAGCATTCTTTCTTTTTTAATAGATTCATGGATGCTTTTTTCTTCGGAAAGCGGATGTTTTCTCCTGCTTTCCGAGTATCTTTTTATAACTGTATCATCATCGGCATCAAAAAAAATAAATTTGAAGAAATTTGACCTGTCTTTGAGGAATCTTACATATTCCTCAAATCTTGAAAGAAAATTTTTTTCTCTTATATCTATAACGAAAAGAATATTTTTTATTCTTGCGGCAAACACCACTTCCAAGAATTTTGGCAGAAGCAGTACGGGCATATTGTCTACGCAAAAAAAACCTTTGTCTTCTAAAATTTTTAAAGCAGAGGTCTTACCTGAGCCGGATATGCCGCTTATTAAGACAATATTAAAATAACTTTTTGAATCTTCCGCCGTACCCATATCGTTAATTATCAAGGATTTATTTCTATCACTGCATATTCTCCGTTGTCTTTCGCATAAAGCACGGAATTTTTAAATGATTCTCTATTTTTAAAAATTATAAAATTTTCATTTTTCTTATTCAGCTTATTTACAGCTTCATTTAAATCCATCTGCTTTATTTCATAATTGTCTATAATTTCAATATCCGAAGTAGGCATTTCTTGCATAAATATATCTGCCTGTTCGCTATCTTTAAACTTTTCCCGTGATTTTTCTTTATGTTTTTTTATTTGCGTTTCGACTTTATCTGTCAGAAGATCGATTGCCGCATATATATCAGAGGATTCTTCCTGCGCATTTATCGTAATATTTTTAGCAACCAGCTTAATTGACGCAGCACCGGATTCCTTATGCTGAACCCTTTCCATGCTTAATGTTACATGAGCTTCTATAATATCGCTCAAATACTTTTCCAGTTTTGAAATTTTAGTTTCGGCGTATTTTTTTATAGCTTCTGTAGGTTCAAGATGTTTAAACGTGACAACGACATCCATGGGCATATCTCCTTTAATTTTCAATTTTATTATTTCTTTTTTCTTTTAGCTGAAGACGGTATATTTAAAATTTCTCTGTATTTTGCAATAGTTCTTCTTGCTATTGCGATATTTTCTATTTTTAATAAATTCACTATATCATTATCTGAGTAAATTTTACCATAGTTTTTTTCATTTTCAATGATAAGTTTTATTTTAGACATAATATTGTCAGGTGAAATCTCTCCGAATGAAAAATTAGAAAAAAAACTTTTAAGTTCAAAAACACCTAAATGAGAACTTATATATTTATTCGATGTTGCTCTTGAAACGGTAGATTCATGTAAATTTAATTCATCGGCGATTGTTTTTAATATTATCGGTTTTAAATAACCTGTGCCTTTTTCAAAAAAATCATGCTGTTTATCAATAATTAACTGTGCAATTTTTAATATTGTTTCCTTTCTGTTTTTAATACTTTTAATGAGCCAAACAGCCGATTTTAATTTTTCTTCTACATAATCTTTTGTAACTGCGTTTGATATAAGTTCGCCGTTTAATATTTTTTTGTAGTACGAATTTATTCTTATAGGCGGCAAATAATTGTCCTCCATAAAAACAGTATATTTGCCGTTTATTTTTTCTACATATAAATCCGGAATAATATAATTATTATTCTGATTGTCAAAATTTATCGCCGGTTTAGGTGCAAGCGATTTAAGGCGGTTGACTGATTTAATAACATTTTCCAAAATATTTCCTGTTTCTTTAACAATTTTGCTATAATTTCCGTTAGCAATATCTTTTATATAATTTTTTATAATATTTTTCAATAAATCGTCCTCCGGAAAAAAATAATCCGCCTGAAATAGGAGACACGACAGAGGATCATAAGTCGCAATCCCGACAGGTTCCAATTTACGTATTTTAAATAAAACATTATCTAAAAGGTAGGCTAAATTACCGGCATATTTTTCTAATTCATCCGAAGATACCCTTAAAAATCCGTCAGAATCTAAATTGCCTGCAATATATTCGGCAAGTTTAACTTCGTCATTGTTAAAATCACCTGTCCTTACCTGCTTCATAACAAATTCATAAAGTGTTTCCGTCCCGGCAACGGTGTTTTCAATTATATAATTTTTATCCTGCTTCCAATCGGTATTTGTATTGATGGATAAATCATACAGCTGTTCATCATAATTAACAATGTAATCATTTATTGCATGCATATCATCTTTGTCATTCAAATTTTGAATATTTTCCGGTATGCCTTCAGAATCGCGATTGGTAAAATCAGAAGTGTCCGCATCGCTATCGTTAATGAATTCTTTCTTATAGTCCGCCGTATTAACATCGGAATTAGCGCTATCAGTGCCTTCGTTGTAGTTTTTTTCATCGCCGTTCATTACAACGTCAACATCAATAATAGGATTTTCTACAATTTGCTGATTTATTAATTCAGACAGTTCGATGTTATTCATCGCCAGCATTTTTATGGCAAGCTGTAAGCGGGGCGTCATTATAAGCTGCTGGCTTAATTTAAGATTTTGTTTTAATTCTATTTGCGACATATTCTAATTGCCAAGACTGAATTTTTCGCCAAGAAAAAATCTTCTCACGACATTGCTGGTGATTATCTGCGAAGGCTTACCTTTTTCTATTATTTGACCGTCATTTAAAATATAGGCGCTGTCGCATATTCTTAATGCTTCTCTGACGTTATGGTCGGTGATTAATATCCCTATAGATTCTTTTTTTAATTCTAGCAGAATGTCCTGCATATCTTCGACGGCTATCGGGTCTATACCCGAAAACGGTTCATCCAATAAAATAAATTTAGGCGAAAGAATTAACGATCTTGCAACTTCTACTCTCCTTCTTTCACCGCCTGACAAACTCATAACATTTGATTTTCTGACATGCTCCAACCCGAATCTGTCGATTAATTCGTCTAAGCGCTTATTTCTTTCAGTTTTTGAAATTTTTAACAGTTCAAAAATAGCAAGCAAATTTTCTTCAGCAGTAAGTTTCCTAAATACCGAAGACTCCTGAGGCAAATAGCTGATGCCTAGTCTTGCCCTTTTATACATAGGCTCTTTGGTAATATTAATGCCGTTAATAAATATATTTCCCTTATTAGGTTTTATGGTTCCTGAAATCATATTAAACGTAGTAGTTTTGCCTGCACCGTTGGGACCCAACAAACCGGTTATTTCGCCTACATTTATTTCAAGCGTTATATCGTTTACAACGGTTCTTTTTTTAAATGTTTTTATTAAGTTAGCGGCTTTTAACAATTTGTATTTATTTATTGAAATTATTAAACGTTAAATTAAATGTTTTTTACTAAATTTTTAACAAGCATTTTTATATTCAGACTATTGACTTAATTTTTATATAATTTAATTTATTTTTTTACTTTGCTTTGTCTTTTTATTTTAGCCTATTTTGACTTCGACTGATTTTCTTTATTTAATAGACTTCGACTGATTTTTTTTAATAATTAAAGATTTTTTTGAATAAATAACCGCATTTACCCGCTGTCCCCGCCCTGACAATATTTTTGAAATTCCGGTAGCAAGGTTCATTTCTATTATTTTTCCGGTAATCTTGTTTTTTCCTGACCAGGCGTACGGATGTCCGGTTATAATCACTGTTTTGGAGGTATTATTAAATACCGCTTTATTGCCCGTGATATTATCGCTGCCTTTAATAATATGGACATTGCCAATGGCTATCAGCTGTTTAATTTTATTTCTTTTGTTATAGAAAACCTTAAGAATGTGCGAAAATATTTTAAGGTTTTTTTTAACGGCTATCACTTTGCCTGAAAAAATAGCAATTTTTTTTTTATTGTTTACCACAAGAGAATTTGATGTGATATGAATTTTAGTTTTTGACGTTTTTACATCATTTTTAACCGGAACGGCAATACCGGCAGCATATGTATAATTTGCGCACAAAAAAATACTTAACGGCAGCAAATACAGTACGGCTGGCGCTGCATAAACTTTTAATATGCTTAGTATACGTGACCATGACGGTTCACGGTATGCCGGTTTTAGCAGACATTGCCGCCCGCTATTATCGGTATTGTTATTGATGTTAATGCTATTATAGTTATCAATATTATTGCTAATGTTATTGCTATTGTTATCGATAAATCGATGCGCTAAGCCATTTCTGCTTTCAAAAATTTTCATATATTAATATATTCTCCGTAATTTTTCTTTAAACTAATTTTTATTTCAACTAATTTTTCTTTAAACTTTAATAAATATTGCAGCTATAAGTCTATTTTATCATTTCTGCGTTAAAATTTACATCTTTACCTATAACAAAAATATTTTTTTTAAGATACATCGTTAATTCTTTACCGGTAACAAAATATTTCTTGCCTGACAATTTGAAGTCGTTCGGCGCTAAAATTTTTTGCTTTAAATTAAAATAATAAAGCAAATCAGTCGCAAGCTCGGAATCTTTGGTGCTTTTAACTAAAATATTGCCTGAAAATATTACATTTTTAGTTTTAATATTAAGTCTGCCTGAATTGCCGGTGATAGTATATTCCGGTTTATTTACCGAATTAAATATGACAGCCTTTACGTCTTTTAGTTTAATTATATTTTTTTTTGGAGTTAAATATTTCAAACTTTTTGCAAATATCTCATACGTTAATTTGCCGTGTTTAAAAAATTTATAATTTATTTTTTTTAATTTTATGTAATTTTTAGAAATTTTTATTTGCAAAAATGATTCTTTTTTTATATTTATATAATGGAGAATTAAAAAAAATGCAAGAACTATTATAAAGAAAATACCTATAAATAAAGAAATTTTTTTTATTACATTAATATTTTTAATCATTGTTATTAATTAAATTGTTATTGCTAAAAGAAATATTGGTCAAATTATTGCTGCTGAGAGAAATGTTCATAATCCGTTATTGATTGAATTATTATTTAATATTGAAAATACCATTTATCGCCCATTTTTCAGTGATACAAGCTAAATTATTTATGCTTAAATTACTATTGCTTTAAATTGCTATTGCTCAAATTCTTTTAGTAATTGAACTAACAAACCTTTTTTTTCGAGAATAAAATCTATCATTTCTCTGACGGCACCCTGTCCTCCGCGATTTTTTGCCGTTATGGAAGCAAAGTTTTTCACATAAGCAGGAGCTTCGGGAACGCTTGCGGAAAGAGCTGCGCATTTTAAAAGTTCTATATCTACTATATCATCGCCCATATAAAAAACGTTCTGAAAATTTAAATTATAATCATTTAAAATGTTTTGCAAACTATTGAATTTATCAATACATCCTTCCACATAGAAATCAATGCCTAATTCCTCACTCCTTTTTTTTGCAGCACGGCTTTTTCTTGCCGATATAAATCCTACCAGAATACCGAATTTTTTTGCTAACCTTATACCTGCTCCATCATGAGCAAAAAAACATTTTGTTTCTTCTCCTGATTCCGACATATATATTTTGCCGTCCGTTAATATGCCGTCAATATCAAAAATTAAAATTTTAATATCGGAATAATTAACGTTATTTAAATTTTTCATATGACCTGCATTAAGTTACGCTGACTTATAATTAAATAATCAGCAATTTATTTTATAATTTTTTTGATAATTTTGCTATGGATTGCCATTAATTGCTGTTAAGCTGTTTTTAATACGACGTGATACCTGCTTTAATAATATCATGTATGTACAATTAGGAACGGACACCCGTTTATTGCTGTCAATATACTAATAGAATTAGTACGACGTGATACCTGCTTTAATAATATCATGTATGTGTATTACCCCCGCAGGTTTCATTTCTTTTTCGGCTTCTATTGCAAAAAGCGCCGTGATTTTTAAATCTTCCATTTTTTTTAAAGCGCTTGACAACAATGCATCTTCAAGTATAACTTTCGGCTCCGGAGTCATTATTTCTGCCGCTGATTTATTTAACACATCTTCTTTGGCGAGCATAGCTCTTCTTAAATCACCGTCCACAATTATGCCTTTTAAGTTACCTGAGAAATCAACCACACCTGTCAAACCAAGCCTTTTTGACGTCATTTCCATAATTGTTTCATTAAGCCGGCTTGTTTCTTTTACTAATGGAATATCGTCTCCTTTGTGCATTATATCTTTAACTTTTAAAAACTTTTTCCCGATTGACCCGCCCGGATGCAGTCTTGCAAAATCTTCTTCAAGAAAATTTCTTTTCTTTAGCAGACACATTGCAAGAGCGTCTCCTATTGCAAGCTGCGCCGCCGTACTTGCCGTAGGAGCGATATTGTACGGACATGCCTCTTTATCAACTGAAACATCAAAAAAATAATCTGAAAGTTCAAAAAGCGGAGAGGCTTTATTTCCGCAAAAAGATATTATACCTGCCCCTATAAGCTTAATCACAGGCAATATGGAAATAAGTTCTTTTGTATATCCGCTATAAGATAATGCAATAACTGCATCATCGGAAGCTATCATACCAAGATCTCCGTGAGAGGCTTCGGCAGGATGCATAAAAAAAGACGGAGTACCGGTACTGGCAAGCGTAGAAGAAATTTTTCTGGCAATTATCCCTGACTTTCCCATGCCGGTAAGCACAACTTTTCCTTTAATATTATAAAGATAATCGACAGCTTTTTGAAAATCGGCGTCGAGCCTGCCGATAAGATTAACAATAGAATCTGCCTCTATTTTAAGAACCTCTGAAGCGGCGGCTATAATTTCCGCATCAGTAAATCTGTTATCCGGTTTATCTAATTTATTATTTAATTTATTCAGATTTAATTCTTCCATAATATAAGATGTTTAATATATGAGATAATATTATATAATATCAAATTTTTTGTCATTAATTAATTGATTAAATTCCGGTAAATCATCTTTTGTCATCTATCTTAAAACTTAAGCATAGCAGTTTTAATTTTGCATCATATCTTATTACAGCCGAACAGCCAACCGTATCGGCATCTTCTACCCCTTACAGAGAAGCATTCGTGCTATACAAGAGAATTGCGAAAAACGGACAGTTTAGCTAAATATTATCCTCAACTGCTGCAATTGCAAAAATCGACTTCAAACCATCTTTTAAAGATGACAAATATAAAGAATTGGCAGAATCGCTTTTCGCTTCCGGAGGATTAGGATGGACTTCAAAAAACAAAACATCTGAACCTAAAGCAGCTGCGGCTTTTGCAAGCGGTATTACATATTTTCTGTCGCCGCCGGAACATGAACCGGAGCCTCCGGGCAGCTGAACGCTGTGCGTAGCGTCGTAAACAACAGGCACTCCAAACTCTTTCATTATAATAATAGACCTGAAATCTACAACGAGATTATTATATCCGAAGCTGACACCCCGTTCCGTAATTAATATTTTATTATTTCCGGTACTTCTAATTTTATCAATAACATTTGCTATATCCCATGGCGCTAAAAATTGGCCTTTTTTTATATTAATTATTCTGTCTGTTTTAGCAGACTCGACTATCAAATCCGTCTGACGGGATAAAAACGCCGGTATTTGAATAATATCAACCGTATTTTTTAATTTTTCTATTTCTGAAATTCTATGTACATCTGTAAGTATAGGAAGATTGTATTTATTTTTAATTTCTGCAAGAATTTCAATCCCCTTATCGACGCCGGGACCTCTGAAAGAATCTATGGAAGTCCTGTTCGCTTTATCGTAAGACGCTTTAAATACCAAATTAAAACACATATCTTCTGAAAGACTTTTTAAAAAAGAAGCGCAGCTGTCAACCAGCTCAAAACTTTCGATTACGCAAGGTCCTGCAATAATAAGCGGATAAGCGTTATTAAAATTTTTAAGTCCCAGATGTTCTATTAAATCGTTTTTTGTAAATTCGTTTTCTTTTTCTGTTCTATTCATAATAATTATGCTAAAGATACAATATAATATTGCTCGTCTGCATTACATTACATTATATTTTATTTCTTTTTATATTTAACGGCTGCCGCCACAAATTCTTTGAACAACGGATGCGGCGACAACGGCGATGATTTAAACTCAGGATGAAATTGGCAGCCTAAAAACCACTTGCGGTCTGATAGTTCACATATTTCAACTAACCTGCCGTCAGGAGAAAGTCCCGAGAATACAAATTTTCCGTCATTAAATATATCTTTATATTTATTATTAAACTCAAACCTGTGCCTGTGTCTTTCAGAAATATAAACTGAACCGTCGAGGTTTGTCTTTACAAGATTCTTGTTGTTTTCGCTATTTGTTTTTTTGAAATTTTTATAATAAATATTATAGGCAAGCGTATTTTTCTTAAGAACGCACGGGTAGGCGCCAAGACGCATAGTGCCGCCCATTTTGCCTATATTTTTCTGATTTTCCATTAAACTGATAACAGGATTAGGCGTATTTTCATTAAACTCTAAAGAATCCGCATCGTTAAGACCTAAAACATTTCTGGCATATTCAACAGTCATAAGCTGCATCCCGAGACAGATGCCAAAATACGGAATATCGTTCTGTCTTGCGTATGTTATAGCGTTGACCATACCGGCAATACCTCTTGAGCCGAACCCTCCGGGTACAAGAATGCCTCCGCAGCAGGATAATTTATTAAGAGATTCTTTGACTTTATCCGCATCGCCTTCAAAATCTTCTGAATTAAAATATATAATATCTACTGAGACATTATTGGCAAGACCGCCGTGAATAAGGCTTTCATTCAGACTTTTATAAGATTCTTTAAGGTCGACATATTTACCGATAATGCCTATCTGCACGGAACCTTTAACATTTTTAAATCCGTTAGAAATTTTTGACCAAGCGCTCAGGTCCGGCGACTTTGCCCATATATTTAAATATTCGATAATTTTCGCGTCAAGTTTTTCTTTGTGTAAACTTAAAGGAACATCGTAAATACTTTTTTCATCTTTTGCCGTAATAACCGCATCTTGTTCTACATTGCAAAATAAGGCAATTTTAGCTCTGATGTCATCCGGAAGCAGTCTGTCCGCCCTGCATATTATTATATTAGGCTCTATTCCTATAGCTCTAAGTTCTTTCACGGAATGCTGGGTAGGTTTAGTTTTTAGCTCGTCGGCGGTACTGATATACGGAACAAGGGTAAGATGTATATAAAGAACATTTTCTCTGCCTTTGTCTAATTTAAACTGCCTTATAGCTTCAAGAAAAGGAAGGCTTTCAATATCGCCTACCGTTCCGCCTATTTCTATTATTGCAACATCTTTTTTTTCAGAAACTTTAATAATATTTTTTTTAATCTGGTCTGTAATATGCGGAATCACCTGTACCGTTTTTCCGAGATAAATCCCCTTTCTCTCATTATTTATTACTGCGTCATATACCTGACCGCTGGTAAAATTATTGATTTTGGTTAAAGACAGTGACGTAAATCTTTCATAATGACCTAAATCAAGGTCGGTTTCAGCTCCGTCATCCGTTACGAAAACTTCCCCGTGCTGAAACGGGTTCATTGTGCCCGGGTCAACGTTTATGTACGGGTCAAGCTTCTGAATTGTAATACTTAAGCCCCTCGCTTCCAAAAGAGCGCCTATGGAAGATGAAGCTATGCCTTTTCCCAGACTTGAAACGACGCCTCCCGTTACAAATATATATTTTGTTTTACTGTTCATAATCGTTTTTCTAAACCTAATACGTCTCTCATATCATAAAACCCCATTTTTTTATCTTTTAGCCATAAAGCCGCTTTAATAGCGCCTCTTGCAAAATTATTCCTTGATATTGCTTTATGGGTTATCTCTATAACTTCATCGTTGCCTGCAAAGATTACTTTGTGTTCGCCTATAATATCGCCTGCCCTTACCGAAGAGATACCGATTTCATTTTCAAGTCTTTCGCCGATTTCTCCGCATCTTCCATATACCGCCGATTCTTTAAGGTCAAGTTTCTTTGCTTCTGCAACTGCATTAGCAAGCATTAGCGCTGTTCCGCTCGGGGCATCTTTTTTATGCCTGTGATGCATTTCTATTATTTCGCAATCATAATCTTTACCGAGATGTTCAGAAATATCATACACTGCACTAAGCAAGACATTAATTCCTAAACTCATATTTCCCGATAATACCACAGGCATATGCTTTGCAAAACCTGTTATTTTAGCAATATCTTCATCGTTAAATCCTGTTGAGCCTATAACTATGGGAACGCTATAAAGCATAGCCTCTTCGGCATGAATCAGCGAAGACTGCCTTGAAGTAAAATCAATGACAACCTTATTTTTTACGGAAGACGTAAAATGCAGCGCTTCTTTTAATGTAACGAATTTTCCGAAAGAGATTTTTTTATCTTCTATATCTTTAAGGTTTATTGATTCTTTAGTTATATTTTCCGAGTTATTGATATCAACCCCGCCGATTAGTATAAGGTCTTGATACTGGTCGTCTTTAAGCAGGGAAATTATAGACTGCCCCATCTTTCCGCTGCTGCCGCATACTATTACCGCTGTTTTATCCATTAGTTTCAACCTTTTTTATTAATATTATATTTATTATTCAGATTATCTTATTATTTTATCCGAACTAATTAAACTATACCGTAATCCTTCAGCGCCTTATTGAGCTTCTCAATAGTCGAGCCTGAAGGCTCCGATAAAGGCAATCTTATTTCATTTTCGATAAATCCCATAATATTTAAAGCTTTTTTAACAGGAATAGGATTGGTTTCTATAAACATAGCGTGTATTAACGGTAATAATTTAAAATTTAATTTTCTTGCGCTTTTATAGTCGCCTTTAAAACAATAATCCGTCATGAGCGACATATCTTTAGGAGCAACATTCGAAACGGTGGATATTACACCGTGACCGCCAAGTGCAATTATAGGAAGCGTCATCGCATCGTCGCCGGATAATAGACAAAAATCTTCGGGCGCGCTTCTTAAAATTGTCGCAGCCTGCTCTATCGAACCGCTTGCTTCTTTAATTCCTTTTATATTATCAATTTTTGAAAGCCGTAAAACAGTTTCCGGCAGCATATTAACGGATGTTCTCGTCGGAACGTTATATAAAACTATGGGCAATCCTGCATTTTCCGATATCTTTCTGAAATGAAGATAAAGACCTTCCTGCGTAGGTTTATTGTAATACGGAGTGATTTGCAAATGTCCGTCTATATGTAATTTCTCTGCTTCTTTAACGAGTTCTATCGCCTCTTGGGTGTTATTAGAACCTGTTCCGGCAAGAACTTTAATGCGTCCTGAAGCAAATTTTGCGGCAAGTTCAATAACCCTGATATGCTCCTCAAATGAAAGAGTTGCGGATTCTCCCGTGCTTCCGCATGCAACTATACCATTCACGCCGTTTTCTATTTGGAATTCAATTAATTTTTGAAGGGAATCCTCATCTATTTTGTCTGCTTTAAAAGGTGTTACGATGGCAGTATAAACTCCTTTAAACATATTTTCATCTCCCATTTTAATTAATTTATTCAATAAAACATATAAAATATACAAAACGTACAAAATAAAGCAAAGCGTATAACACATAATGCATCATATAATGAAATGCAGCAGCATTAACACACAATACACGGCAATACGCAATACAATAAATGAAATTTATAATTCTAAATCCGGAATATTTTCTTTTTCTATTAAATCTTCATATTTTTCGCGCTCTCTTATGGTGAAAAATCTATCACCGTCAACCAAAATCTCTGCAGCCCTCGGACGCGAATTATAATTAGACGACATAGAAAATCCATATGCTCCTGCGCTAAGAACTGCTAAATAATCACCTTCGTCAATAGAATGAAAAGTTCTTTCTTTTCCCAGAAAATCTGCCGATTCGCATATAGGACCGACGATATCTGCTTTGAACTTAGAACCCGTCTTTTTAATTACCGGAACGATTTCATGATAAGCTTCGTATAGAGCCGGACGTATCAAGTCATTCATTCCCCCGTCTACTATTATGAAATTTTTATGTCCGGTGCTTTTTTTGTATATAACTTTTGTTATAAATGCTCCGCTGTTGCCGATAATAACCCTGCCCGGTTCAAAAACAACCTTGCCGTCGTAGCCTTTAAGAATCTCTTTAATTGAATTCATATATGTGGACGGATGAGGCGGCATTTCGTTTTCGTAAGTTATACCCAGTCCGCCGCCGAGGTCTAAATATTGTATATCAAAACCCCTTTTATTTAATTTTAGGAGCAAATCTTTAATAATTTTTACCGCATCGTTAAACGGTGAAATCTCGGTTAATTGGGAACCTATATGACAATCAAGACCGATAACTTCAATATTATTTAATTTTTCGGCTTCGTCATAACTGTCCAGCGCATGTTTAATATTAATTCCAAATTTATTTTTTTTCATACCGGTAGATATATAAGGATGCGTTTTTGGGTCTACGTCAGGATTAACCCTAAAAGAAATTCTCGCCTTTTTACCCATATTTCCCGCTATTTTATTTATGAGATACAGCTCGGACAAGGATTCGACATTAAACATTAAAATATTGGAATTTAATGCAAATTCTATTTCACCCTCAGTTTTTCCTACACCGGAATAAACAACCTTTGACGTATCAACGCCGGCTTTTATAGCTCTGTATAATTCTCCGCCGGATACTATATCGGCTCCCCAGCCTAATTTAAATAAAACATTTAAAACAGCTATATTGGAATTAGCTTTAACGCTAAAGCATACAATTGAATTCATGACTTTGGAACTTTCGTTAAAAGCTTTAAAATGTCTTTTTATAGTAGCTAAAGAATATAAATAAAAAGGGGTTCCTACTTCCTCTGCTATTTTTTTTACGGAAACGGATTCGCAATAGAGCTCATTATCTTTAAAAATAAAATCATTCATATTATTAAATAATTTCCTTTTTTCTAGAGGTTAATTATTAATTGAATTTTTTGCAGTACTCCGACAAATTATAATTTTCTTTCTACAACGTAATCTGCAAGACTCATTAAACTTTCTTTGACTATTGAATTGTCGAATTTTCTCAAATTATATTTTGCTTTCTCTATAGATTCATTAGCTTTTTCTATAGTATATTCAATAGAATTGTATTTATTTATAAGTTCTAAAACATTTTTTAAATCATTTTTTGTAATCTTTTTTTTGAATATTATTTCTTTAAAATCCTCTTTCTCTTGAGCATCGCATCGTTCAAGCGTATGAATGACGGGCAGTGTAATTTTGCCTTCTTTCAGGTCGTTGCCTATATATTTTCCAAACGCTTCATTTTTTGAAGTATAGTCTAATGTGTCGTCCATTAACTGGAACGCTATACCTATATTTAAACCATAATCATAAAGATTTTGTTCGTATTCAGGTTCTGCGTCTCTGCCTGATATAATAGCTCCTGCCTGTGAAGCGCATGCGAAAAGAACCGCTGTTTTTTTTATAATTATATCTAAATATTCATCTTCGGCAGTATTAATATCCGCCGTTTTAACTAATTCTTTCACTTCTCCTTCAGCCATTAACGTGGTTGCATTCGCGTACGCAGATATTATTTTAAGATTATTTATTTTTGAAAGTATCTCAAAAGATTTAGCAAATAAATAATCGCCTACCAGGACGGATGCTTCATTCCCAAAAACTATATTAGCCGAACTTTGTCCTCTTCTTAAAAGAGCGCTGTCAACAACATCATCGTGAAGAAGCGTCGCAGTATGAATAAATTCTATGATAGTCGCAAGCAGTATATGGTCTTCTCCCGTATAGCCGCATAACTTTGCCGATAATATAACTAAAGCAGGCCTTATCCTTTTACCGCCGCTTGATATAACATATTTTGCAACTTTATTTATTAGCGGGGTCTCCGACATTAAATAAATATCAAATTGCTTTTCTACTTTGCTCAGGTCATCTTCAATAAAATTAATGTCAAACAAATCGGCCACCTTTATTTTTAATATTTAAGTATTTATAATATTATAATATGAAATGTTAAATGCTAATTGACTGCAAATTATTTTTATTTATTTTATACCATTACTTTTTCTAATCACTATTTTTCATTACTTGACTTAGATACTCTTTATTTAATGACTTTATCTTCAGCTTATATTGTTTGCACATCATCATTATGCTACATAATATTTGACATTCAAATGCTACTATTTTATTTTACTTAAGTCAAATATTCAATGATTTTTTTTAATTTTGAAACAGGATGAAAATTAACATTTTTTATTATTTGAACTTCTTTCATATTTACATCAGGCAAAATAACATCGGTAAATCCTAAATTTTTAGCTTCTCTGACCCTTGAAGAAGGATTATTCACCCCTCTTATTTCTCCGGTAAGTCCTATTTCCCCGAAAGCAATAAAGTTGGAAGGAAGAGGTTTTTCATTATAGCTTGAAATAATAGCAAGAGCAAGCGGCAAATCTATTGACGGTTCCTGTATGCTTAAACCGCCGGCTATTTTAATATATATTTCTTTAGAGGAAAGTTTAATACCCTCTTTCTTTTCTAAAACAGCGGCAATAATAGACACCCTCCCGCTGTCTATTCCAAGACAAACTCTTTTAGGCACAGGCATATAAGAATGAACTATAAGAGCCTGCACCTCTACAAGCAATGACCTGCTGCCTTCAAGACATGCTGAAATTACCGAGCCCGTTGAGCCTTCCTGCCTTTGATTAATAAAATATCCTGAGGGGTTTTTAACGCCTGCAAGTCCGTTTTCCGTCATTTCAAAAATACCTATTTCATTAGTAGAACCAAATCTGTTTTTGTAGCATCTCAAAACACGATAGGAATCGCTTTTATTTGAATCGAAATACAAAACAGTATCTACTATATGCTCTAATGTTTTAGGTCCTGCGAATAAGCCTTCTTTGGTAACATGTCCGACCAAAAAAACGCCGGAGCCTTTTTCAAGACAGGCTGTTATAATTTCATGTGAAATTTGCCTTAAAGAATTTGGGCTTCCGTATGCTTTGTCGGATTCGGGAGAAGTAACCCTCTGTATTGAATCAATAACGATAAAATCATAGTCGTTGTTGTTAATAATATATAAAATCTCGCCGATTTCGTTAATGGCAAGCAAAAACATATTTGGAGAAACAGTTTTTAATCTCTTGGCGCGTGAGAGGAGCTGACTTATAGATTCTTCAGTTGAGATATATAAAATCTTTAAACCTGCCTGGGCTAACCGGCTTGATATCTGAAGCATTAACGTAGATTTGCCGATGCCGGGTTCGCCGCCTATCAATATACTTTGCGCCTCTACTACACCGGAGCCTACCGCAAGGTCAAATTCTTCAATCCCTGTGGCTGTTCTTTCATGAGATTCCTGAAGCGGAGCAGATGCAGCAGATACCGCAGCAATAGCAGGCGCTTTTTCATATCCGCATTTGGCTTGCTTCGCGGAAGAAGTTCGTTCGGCAACCTCAGCCATAGTATTAAAATTATGGCATTCGGAACATTTACCGACCCATTTTATTGATTGAGCGCCGCAAACAGAACATTGATACATTAATTATTTAAAATATTTTATTTTATTTTATTTATTTATTAGATTTCTTTTCCAAGATTTATTTATTTATTTTCAGCATCACTAACCAATTTTAAAAGCGCACAGTTTTCTTCATCGAATTCCGTAGTTAAAAACAATTTGACTTCTTTTTCCGAACCCCTTGTATCTATTGTAATGCCATTGTTTTTAACAATCAGGACATTAGCGTTAAACTGCTTTCTTGAATTTATTATATAATCTTCGCTGACTGCAAAAATAGCCCTTATATTTTTATATTTATTAAATATAACATTCATGATTTCATAATTTTCATTTAACAGCACTATGCCGTATTCTAATCTTCCCGCCGATATGGCTTCAGCCATTTTACCGGCCATTTTAAAAATATCTTTATGCTGGTCCACCCTTGAAGGACCTAAATCATAAAGACTTGTCCATTGTGTATCGAGAAATATACCTATTTTTTCTTTAAAGAAAAAACTATCTTTATCTGAAAATATGCCGACTTTAAGCGCTTTCTTCGTATCTCTGTCGTCAACATTGACAAAATCCTGCAAATGCATCTGGGAAGCCATTTTAATTTAAACCTCCTTATTTTTATTAATAATAAAACCAAACACCGTGCTTTAACCGATATTCACTCTTATTTATTATAATATTATCTAAAATTACCTTGCACAGCTTGTACATTATGCACTATATATATCGCATATATTGCCTTGCCTGTCTTAAAATTCATTAACAATAAAACATATTAATTTATTAATATGTTGATAAATTAATACCTGCATCATACTGTTATTATATATCAAAAATGATGTTAAAGATATATTATAATATCATTTGAATATAAAGATGCTAAAGACATATTATAAGAGCATTCGAATATAAATAAGTTTTATCGTTTAAAAACAATCCAAAAAAATAATAGAAACGGTATATCAATATTATTATTAGTTACCGAAAATTGCCGTAAAATCCCTTGTTTCAGCAAATGGGGTATTTAAATCTCTGCATTAAACTGCATCGAAGCATTTTATATGTTATATTTTATATAGCATGATATCCTGCAAAGGAAGGCCACGATTGTCTTACTATATTATCAAGTTCTTCCGGACTCAATTGCTCGTATTTTTTTATATAAAAATTATTCCTTTTTGTTTTGGCTTTTAATAGCGGTTTATGAAAAATTGAAAAAAGTTCTTCTTTATAATCTGCCAGCAAATTACTTCCTGTTTTCAAACTTTCATATATAAATTCTCCGAGCAATGTTCCTGAAATAACGGCGCTTAAATTACCCGCACCCGTTATAGGATGGGTAAGTCCTGCGGCATCCCCGCAATATGCAATATTTCCGCATACCGTTTCATTAAGGGCTGAAATTGGTATTAAACCTGAGGTTTTTGATATTACTTCCCCGCCTATAATACCTTTCTGCTTCATTTCACTTAAAAAAAGAGCAAAGGATTGCCTTAAATTAATGTCATTATGACTATTTTGTTCTATGCCTATTCCGACATTTGCAAAATCAAGTTTAGGGAAAACCCAGCCGTAACCGTAAGGAATGTAATTCCTGAAATAAATCATAGCGGAATTTAAACGCTTCAAGAGTTTGGTTTTAATCTGAATACCGTGTATGTAAACTTCATTACAAATATATCGGGCATTGCGCTTTTGAGCGCTAAAATCTATGAAATTTTTTGCTCCGGCTGCGATTACAAGATATTTATAATTTATTTCTATTATATTATTGCTTATTTTATCTCTTGCAATTAATTTATTTTCATTTTCTATCACCGTCTGTGCAAAAGTATTAGTTATTAATTCCGTTCCTTTTCCAGCCGCAAGCATAGCAATGTAATAATCAAAAATTTCTCTATTTAATATATAGCCTCTGCCGTCAAATTTATAATTCTCTTTTTCCGTGTCCACTTCCATATATTCGACATTTTGGCAGACTGCTTCCGGCTTATCCGTTAAATCTATATATTGATTTATATTAACAGGAATAAACTCGGCGCATTGAACCGGCGTTCCGGGTTTTGCCTTCCTCTCTATAAGTATATTGCCGACGCCGCGCTTCGATAATTCATAGGCGCAAGCACTTCCGGCAGGTCCCGCTCCTACAATCAGCACATCCGTTTTCATAAAATTTATTTTGTTTGTTTTTTAGTTAATCTGTTTAACTTAATTATTTAAATTTAATTATTCTATTAATTACTCGTTTAAATTAGTCTGTTTAAATTAGTATATTCAAATTATTCTGTTTGAATTATTTTTATTAATTATTCTTTTTAAATTAGTATAGTTAAATTAGTCTGTTTAAATTATTTTTTATTAAATTATTTAAAATTATTTATTTATTCAATCCAAAAACTCTGTACAAAATTATCCTGTTATTATTAGTGTCGGCTGCCGCAAGATATTTTCCGTTTTTAGATATTGAAATATTCGACTCATGATTAAAATTTCTGCCGCCGGTCCCTGGAGTTCCGAAATTATATGATTTAATAACGTTAAACCCTTTAGAAAGTTTAAAAACAGTTATTATGCTTCTTCCGTAATTTGCAACAAATAAATAACCGTTTTTATAAACTATACCGACAGGATGAAAAAGTTTATGCCCGTTTTCGCCTTTTGTTCCGATAGTGCCGAGCAAATTAAATTCTTTATCGAATACTAATATCTTTGAAAGTTTGTAATCCGAAACATATATATATTTTTTAGAAAATGCCATACTGACCGGTTTTTTTAAAATATTATGTTTAGCTTTATTTTTCGGGTCTTTCTTTTCATAAAATTGACCGTCTTTGAAATAAATTAAGATATCGTTATCGCCGGAATTTGCAACATAAATTTTGCCGTTGGCAAAACCGATGTATGTCGGTTCTACAAGCATTTTCTTGACGTTTTTAGACTTGCCGAATTCTTTTATGAAGTTTCCTTCAGGTGTAAAAACCTGAATTCTGGAATTGCCGGAATCTACAATATAAATGTCAGGTTTCTCATTGGCAGGCTGATAAACGGTGCCGTAAAGAGGCACCATAAATTCACCCGCTGCGCCTCCTTGCAATCCCCATTGTCTTATATATTTTCCCTGAATATTAAACTTCAAAATTCTGGAATTGCCGGAATCTACAATATAAATAATCCTGCTGCCCTGAAAAAATACATCGGCAGGACCTTTTAAGGCATATTTCTTTCCGATTATTCTGACTAATTTTATTGAAAACGGCACTTTTTGAAAATTGTTTATAAATTTCTTTTGAAACACAAGAATTGCGAGAATAATTATTACAACTAAAGTTAAAACCAAAACTATTTTGCTTAATTTTTCTTTAAAGGCCATAAACTTGCCTCCGCATTAAATTACATTCTGATTACTGTATTATTAATTTATTGAACTTAAATATTCCATTGAAAAAATTTTACCGAATTTTAACTAAATATACTGCTTAATGAAATATATTTATATGACTATTATAATTAATATTTATAAATTTATTATATAAAATTTGTAAAAAAAATTATATAAAACGCTTCAATATTATATATTATAATTATGAAATATCGCTTATATAAAATAAGTTATATAATTATAGGACAAATTGCAATATATAAGTTAAACATTTAAGTTATTATTCTTATCACCAATCAATTAATATGTAAAGCAAGAAAATTAGAAAAGGAAGAACTAATGTTAAAATAATTTTTGCTTTTTACGCAAAAGATATAATAATAGCCTCTTTTTAACGCAGATTTATTTATTTTATAAAAAAATAGATTCAGATAGCGGTTTCCGGTTTTATTTAATTTAAATTTTTTGACAAATTTTAAATTTTGTATTGCGACGAGTTTTGCCTGAGAGCACGATAAAACTTTCTTTGTTTTCTTTTTAAAACTTTTTTCATATATTAAAAATTCCTTAATATTCCCGGTATTAAATTTATAGTTATAAATAACAACAAGACTGTCTGCGTTTTTTTTAATTGAAATTATATGCGGAGCGTAAGGGGGCTGAACAGTAGGGGCCTGCGGATATCCTGTTTTTGCGCATCCGGATAAAATTAGAACAAACAGAGCAATAAATATAACTAATAAACCGGATAAAATGAAATGATTCTTTTTAGGAAGATTAATTAATAGCATACGCAGTATAACATATATAGCATAACTTATTTAACCTGTTTTCAGAGCTCTTTTTAGCTTTATGAAAATATTTCATCATATTTATCTCTTTTAATTTCATCGTCATAATCAGGTATTATCTTCATTATTCGGGCTAATGACGTGCTGCCGTAAGTTTTTTTACTGTTTACCGAATGTCCGGCGTCAAATAAAACATAAATATCATTCTCAAAAAGTTCGGAAAATTTTTTGTAATCATTAATCGTGATTTCTGATAATTTTACATTTTGAGCTTTCGCATAGCTCACGGCATTGCCGATTATTTCATGAGATTTTCTAAAAGGCAGACCTTTATTGACAAGATAGCTGGCCATATCGGTCGCGTATATTTCATCATCGTTCAGCTGCAGCATCATATTGCTTTTTTTAAATTCAAGCGTCCTTATTATTTCCTTGAATATTTCCAGTGACTTATAAATAGTTTCAGAGCTTTCCATAACAGGCTTTTTATCCTCCTGCATGTCCCTGTTGTAAGCAAGGGGCAAAGATTTCATCATTATAAAAAGAGAGACTAACCCTGATATTACGGAACCTGTTTTTCCCCTTATAAGCTCTAAGACATCGGGATTTTTTTTTTGCGGCATAATGCTTGAACCTGTCGTAAATTCATCTTTAATATCTACAAAATTAAATTCCTGAGAATTCCACAATATTAATTCTTCGCAAAATCTTGAAAGATGCAGCGATATCATCGATAAAACAAAATTAAATTCAATGGCAAAATCTCTATCTGAAACCGAATCTATGCTGTTTCTGGATATTCTTCCAAAACCGAGTATTTCTGCCTCTAATTCTCTGTCTAGATTGAAATCGGCGCCTGCAAGAGCTCCGCTGCCGAGGGTCATTGAATCTGCCGAAATATATGTATTTTTTAGTTTAATAAAATCTCTGGTAAACATTTCATAATAAGCCAACAGATGGTGAGCTAATGAAACAGGCTGGGCATGCTGCATATGCGTATAACCGGGTAAAAAAGTTTCAACATTATCTTTCGCTTTTTTTATAAGTTCGCTTCTTAAACCGAGCAGCACATCCGCTATCTTTTTTATTTCATTTTTAACATAGAGCCTGAAATCTAATGAAACCTGGTCGTTTCTAGACCTGCCGGTATGCAGTTTTTCACCTGCGCCGCCTGTAAGTTCGATAAGTCTCTTTTCAATATTAATATGAATATCTTCATATCTTTTGTCAAATTTAAATTTATTTGATTTCAGTTCTTCACTTATAACGGAAAGCCCCTCTTTAATTTTATTTTTTTCATCTTCCGTAACAAGTCCTGCCTTAGACAACGCTTCAAGATGGGCAAAACTGCCTTTGATATCAAATTCCGCAAATTTTTTATCTATGTCTAGAGAAGCGGTAAAATCGGCGGTTAAATCAGAAATATCTTCTTTAAATCTTCCGCGGACAAAATTTTCGTTACCCTTTTCGTTTGCTTTATTTGCTCTTTTTGCCGACATTTTATATAATTTTTATACCGTTATATTATATTGTAGTTCAATTAAATAGTTAAAAAATAATTAATATAGCAGCCAATTACTTTAATATATTAATTCGGTTAATTCATCGGTCTATTATAATCAATATCTGATAGTTTAGCTAATTCAGTTAATTTTATTATTTAATCGACAATCAACGAATGAATATAGTTTATTTATTTATTTTCTCAGCTTAAATCTTAACGCTTTTAAATTAATAAAACCTGTTGCATCTTTCTGGGAATAAGAACCTTTGTCGTCTTCAAATGTAACAATGGATTCCGAATACAGACTTTTATCAGACTTTCTGTATAATATTTTTATATTGCCTTTGTATAATTCTATGCCGATACTGCCCCAGACATTTTTCTGCGTTGAATCAATCAGACTCTGCAATGCGCTAAACTCGGGGCTGAACCAGCTGCCTTCATAAATTAATTTTGAATATTTTGGCAGAAGGCTGTCTTTTAATTCTATTTCCTCGCCTGTTAATGTTACAGCCTCCAGCGCTCTATGAGTAAATTGCAGCAGCGTTCCTGCCGGAGTTTCGTATATCCCTCTTGATTTCATTCCTGTAATCCTTGTTTCTACAACGTCCGCCCTTCCTACGCCGTTTCTTCCCGCAATTATATTCAGTTTTTCTATAATATTGAACGGGGTCTCTTTGCTGCCGTTTAAATATACAGGGTTTCCGTTTTCATAAGAAATCTCGACTTTTTCGGATTTATCCGGAGCATTTGCCGGCGAAACGGTAATTTCAAACATGCTTTCATCCGGCGCATTATTTAAATCCTCCAGTATGCCGCCCTCATAGCTTATATGAAAAAGATTTCTGTCGCTTGAATATGGTTTCTCTTTTGTGACTGGAACGGCAATACCGTTTTTAGAGGCATAGTCTATAAGTTCCGTTCTTGACGCTATATCCCATATTCTCCATGGCGCGATAACTTTAATTTTGGGATTGACCGCGGCATAGGCAAGTTCGAAACGAACCTGGTCGTTGCCTTTGCCGGTAGCCCCGTGGGCAACGTATTCGGCTCCGGTTTGAGCAGCCAGCTCAATCTGTCTCTTTGCGATTAAAGGTCTTGCAATTGACGTACCGAGCAGATATATGCCTTCATATAAAGCATTGCCTCTTAAAGCCGGAAAAATATAATTTAAAGCAAATTCTTCCCTTAAGTCTTCTATAACTACTTCTGCCGCGCCTGTCTTAAATGCTTTTTCTCTTACGGCATTTAAATCTTCCTTCTGTCCTACATCGGAACAGTAGGCTGTCACATCGGCATCATAGGTATTAATGAGCCATTTTAGTATAACCGAAGTATCCAGACCGCCAGAATATGCAAGAACAATTTTTGTTTTTCCGGTGTTTTCCGCCATTTTTTTTATTCCCTGATTAATTAATTAAAGTTATAAATTGTCAAATAAATAAATTATTATTTAAACACTGATTTTTGATTAATGAATAAAATTAACTAAATTTATTAATTTAAAAGCATTAAGATTTAAGCTTAGAAAATAAATAAAAAAATAAATATAAATAAATAAATATTTAAAATTATATTAAAAAATTATACAAATATCTTTTCCATTATCGCTTTTTGAACATGCAGCCTGTTTTCAGCCTCATCAAAAATATTTTTTGAAAAACTTTCAAATACCTCTTCCGATATCTCCTCGCCTCTGTGGGCAGGCAGACAATGAAGAAGAATAACGTCATGCTTTGCGCTGTCTATAACCGGTTTATCGATAATATAAGGCTTAAGCTTCTGTATTTTTAGAGCGTCGTTATCCTGTCCCATACTTATAAAAACATCGGTAGTGACAACATCGGCATCTTCTGAAGCTGTTAATTTGTTATGGATTATTTCAAAAGAACCGCCGTATTTTTTAGAATTCTCGGCAACTTCTTTATTAACCTTAAAACCTTCAGGAATGGCAAGAACAAGCTTAAAACCCATAATCGCCTGAAGATTAATCCATGAATTGGACATATTATTCGGATCGCCTAAATAAACTATTTTAATTTTTTTTATATCATTTTTAATTTCATAAACCGTAAATAAATCCGCTAAAATTTGTGCAGGATGATACATATCCGTCAAACCGTTTATTACCGGTTTTTCAAAAAAATCGGCAAACTCTTTTATTCTATCCTGTCCAAAGGTTCTGATGATAACACCGTCTAAATATCTGGAAAGCACCCTTGCGGTATCTTTTACCGGTTCCCCTCTTCCGAGCTGCATGTCTCTGGAAGACATAAACAGAGGCGAGCCGCCCAGTTCTATAATGCCTACCTCAAAAGACACTCTTGTTCTTGTAGAAGATTTTTCAAATATCATACCTATTTTTTTGTCGGTGAGGGGTTTATTGTTATTATCTATTCTATTTTTTTTAAAATATGCCGCGCGTTCAAAAATGGAATAAATTTCTTCTTCGGTTAAGTCTAATACGGAAAGAAAATTTTTTATTTTATTCATTTTATTTTATATTCCTGTTCAATTTATCGGCTTTATTCTGTTTGCTTATATTAATTAAATATTTCAGAACTTAAAATTTCATCAATAGCGCTGCAGATTAAATCAATTTCTTTGATGCCTATAATTAAAGGAGGCGTTAATCTGATGGCTTTTTCCTGCACGGTAGTCGTAAGAAATCCCATATTGAACAATTTTATAGCCATATCCTTTGATTTTATGTCATAAAATTCGATTGCGCTTATAAGACCTATCGAACGTATTTCTTTAATTTTGCCTGAAAACTTTTCTTTCAGCTTAATCAGCTTTTCCTTCAAATAAATACCTTTTTCCGTAACATTTTTAAGAAAATCTTTTTTTAAAATTTCATCCATAAAGGCATTAGCCGCAGAACAGACTAACGGTCCGCCGCCGAATGTAGAAGCGTGGTTTCCGGGTTCGAATGCGTCCGCCGCTTTCTGTGTGGCGAGCACTGCGCCTATGGGCAAGCCCCCTGCAAGCGGTTTTGCCAAAGTCATAATATCCGGTTCTACATCAAAATGCATATATGCAAAAAGCTTCCCTGTTCTTCCGAGCCCCGCCTGCACTTCGTCAAATATCAGCATCATATTATTTTTTTCGGTAATTTCTCTGATTTTTTTAATATAATCGCGCGATGCTATATTCACTCCGCCTTCTCCCTGCACCGGTTCAAGCAGTATTGCGCAGTAGTCATTATTGCCGTCTATAAGATTTTCTATCTGCTTTATATCATTATAATCAGCGTAATCGAAGCCGGGCAAAAGCGGTTCAAAACCTTTGCGGTATTTTTCCTGTCCTGTCGCCGCAAGCGCTCCGAAAGTTCTGCCGTGAAAAGAATTATTCATGCTGATTATTTTATAGCCCCTTTTTGAAATTTTACCGGAATAGCTTCTCGCCAGCTTAATAGCTCCCTCTATACTTTCGGCGCCGCTGTTGCAAAAAAATACTTTGGATGCAAATGAATTTTCTACTAATTTTTGCGCCAATAAAGCCTGCGGCTCCGTATAAAAATAATTTGAGACGTGAATTAATTTTTTTAACTGAGCTATAACGGCATTATTAATAAATTCATTATTATACCCGAGATTATTTACGGCAATGCCGGCTGCAAAATCAATATATCCTTTTCCTTTTTCATCAAAAAGTTCTGTCCCGCTGCCTTTTGTCAATTCAAGGTCAAATCTTGAATAGGTATTCATTATATATTTAGCAGTAAGTTCTTTTGTGTTCATTTTATTATAACCCCTAAAATCCTAAAATTATTTTTAAGTGAGTACGGATATTCTATTTTTCTTGCATTTTAAAGCGTTATCTGCGTGCCTATGCCTTTTTTGGTAAATATCTCTAATAAAACGGCATGAGGAACGGAACCGTTAATTATATGAACTTTTTTAACTCCGTTCTTTACGGCGTTTATGCATGAATTTACCTTGGGTATCATGCCTCCGTATATTATCCCATTTTTTAACATTTTTTCAATATCTTTTTCTTTTGCGGATTCTATAAGTTTTCCTTCGCCGTTTAAAAGCCCGTCCTGGTCGGAAAGCATGATGAGTTTTTCCGCTTTCAGTTCGGAAGCAATGGCGGAAGCCGCTACATCGGCATTAATATTTAACGTAATACCGGATTCATCCATGCTGACGGGAGCTATGACCGGAATAAATGATTTATCCAATGTTTCTAATATTTCTTTGTTGATTTTTTTTACGATGCCTACGCTTCCCAAATCTACATATTCATTCTTAATTCTTTCTGCAATAATCAAATTTCCGTCTTTTCCTGATATTCCGCAGGCTTTTCCGCCAAATTTGCCTATTAAGGCAACAAGGTCTTTATTGATTTTGCCCGATAAAACCATTTCTACGACTTCCATAGTTCCGGCATCCGTTAAACGAAACCCGTTGTGATAATTGCTCTTTATGCCGAGACGGGTTAAAAGATTGTCAATATCTTTGCCTCCGCCGTGCACAACAACAATATTAATTCCTACTAATTTCAGCAATATTATATCCATTACGAAATTTTCTTTGAGCTCATTGGAAGCAGCGATAGAACCGCCGAATTTTATTACAAATGTTTTTGAATAAAATTCTTGAATATACGGCAATGCCTCGAGAAGTGTTTTCGCTTTTTTTATATATTCTTCCATAATTTTTTATATTTGCGGCAAATAATTATAAAATATATCTTGCAAGGTCTTCGTCTTTAACTATATCTTTTAATTTGGAATCAATATATTTTGCGTCAATAATAAATTTTTTGGCAGTTTTATACGGCGCGTCAAATGATATATCTTCCATAGCTTTTTCTAATATTGTCTGCAGCCTCCTTGCGCCGATATTTTCGGTTTTAAGATTGACTTCTTCGGCTATCTCGGCAATACGTTCTATGCCGTCTTCCGTAAAATCTAAATTTACCTTTTCAGTTTTTAAAAGCTCACGGTATTGTTTTATTAATGCATTTTTAGGCTCTTTCAAGATACGTACAAAGTCATTTTTGCTTAATGATTCCATTTCGACGCGTATCGGAAATCTGCCCTGCAATTCAGGTATGAGGTCAGACGGTTTGGATACATGAAAAGCTCCCGCCGCTATGAATAATATATGGTCTGTTTTGACGACTCCGTATTTGGTCATTACATTTGAACCTTCTATAATAGGGAGCAAATCCCTTTGGACCCCTTCTCTCGAAATGTCCGGTCCATACGATTTTTCACGCGAAGCAATTTTATCAATTTCATCTATAAAAACCAATCCTGAATTTTCTAACTTTTCTATTGCATTTTTAATTACTTTGTCTATATCCACAAGTCTTTCGCTTTCTTCGCGTATCAGTACTTCATACGCTTCGGGAACCCTGACTTTTTCAAGTTTTTTTTGCTTAGGAAACATGCCTGAAAACATTTCTTTTAAATCCTGCCCTATGTCGTCAAACCCTGCCTGACCGGAAAAAACCTCTATAACCGGAAATGATTGCCTATTGGATGATTTGACCTCCATCTCGACGGTTCTGCCGTCAAGCTTCCCTTCTTTAAACATTTTTCTGAATTTTTCTCTTGTATGCGCATGCGTGTCGGCAGAAATTTCTGCCGCATTTTTTTTGGACACCTTAGGCGGCGGCGGAACTAATAAATCCAGCAGCATCTCCTCGGCATTTTCCTGAGCTTTTTCAATAACATCGTCCATTTCTTTTGTTTTTTCGCTCATAATAGAAATTTCGGTCAGGTCTCTTATCATCGCTTCTACGTCTCTGCCCATATACCCCACTTCAGTGAATTTAGAAGCTTCCACTTTAATAAAGGGAGAGTCCGAAAGTTTAGCTATTCTTCGCGCTATTTCGGTTTTGCCTACACCGGTCGGTCCGATTAATAAGATATTTTTAGGCACTATATCATCCATTATATCTGCCGGCACGGTGTTTCTTCTAAAACGGGTCCTTAAGGCTATAGCAACAGCCCTTTTGGCTTTATCCTGACCTATAACGTATTTATTCAGTTCTTTAACTATTTCTTTAGGTGTTAAAAAATCTATTTTCCCAGCCATATTAGATTATTTATCCTCGCCGTTAAGTTTTAAATTGTAATAATTAATAATATTGTTTGATTTGCGTTTATATTGCTTCTACTATAATATTATTGTTGGTATAGATACATATCCTTGAAGCTGTTTTTATTGAATATTCCGCTATTTCTTTTGCTTCCATTTCCGTATTTTCCATCAAAGCAAGAGCGCACGCCATAGCGTAAGGTCCGCCTGAACCGATGGAAAGAACATTTTCGTTTTCGTCGGGTTCTATAACATCCCCCGCTCCCGATATTATAAATAAATCCTTGGCATCGGCAATGATGAGCATAGCTTCAAGCCTGCGTAAAATCTTATCGGTTCTCCAGTCTTTAGCGAGTTCAACGCTTGCTCTTCTTACATTACCGTTAAATTTTGCAAGTTTTTCTTCCATTTTTTCAAAAAGGGTAAAGGCATCTGCCGTCGCACCGGCAAAACCTGTTATTACTTTGTCGTCGTAAAGCCTTCTGACCTTTTTTGCGGTATTTTTCATAACGGTATTGCCCAATGTAACCTGCCCGTCTCCCGCGACGGCTATGTGACCGTTTCTTCTGACGCCTATTATGGTTGTACCTAAAAGTTTTATCCCTTCATTGTTATAATTTGCCATTGTATATTAATTCTCCTTAAGTTAGATAATAAACTATTTAACCGCATGCGGATGGGATTGCTTATAGACATCTAATAATTTCTTCAAACTCAAATGAGTATATTTTTCAGTCGTTGAAAGATTAGAATGTCCGAGCATATCCTGAATAGAACGCAAATCTGCGCCGTTATCAAGCAGATGCGTAGCGAAAGAATGCCTTAAACTGTGCGGCGATATATTTTTAAATTGACCTGTTATAAGCATAGATTCATGAACTATTCTATGAACAGTTCTGCGTGTCAGATGATTGCCTTTTTTATTAATAATCAAAAATTCGCTTTTAAAATTTAAATTAGCGATATGAGCGCCGGCATAGTTTTTCCATTTTTGAATTTTATTAACGGTTTGAATGGTTAAAGGTATTATTCTCTCTTTTGAACCTTTGCCTAAAACCTTGACGTAGCCTTCGTTGAGAGCTAAATCTTTATACTTTACAAAAATTATTTCGCTGACTCTTAAACCGCTCCCGTAAAGAAATTCTAATATTAAATCGTTTCTCAAGATTTCAAACTCATATTTTACGCCTTTTTTTTCGAAAGATAAAGACCTGTAATTGTCTAACAAAAATTTTGCTTCATTTACGGTTAAAAAAAAGGGTAATTTTTTTTCTATTTTTGGAAGTTCTAATAAAAAAACAGGATTTTTATCTATTATATGTCTTTTTTCAAGAAAATTAAAAAAAGCCTTAATGGATTCTATTTTTCTGGCAAGGCTTACTTTTTTAACCTTATCGTATTCTTTGCTTAAATATCCTCTTATGTCTATCTCGGCAATTTCTTTAATATCTATATCATTATCATCATCATCATCGCCGTTTATAGTTATATTATCCGTCTTTTTTTTATTATTATTATCGCAATCGCCGTTATTTTGTCCGCAATTTTTCTTTCGGCTCTCGGAAACGTTTTTCAAATATATAAATAATTCCTTCACATCTGAAGAATATGCCATTACCGTATTTATGGAATAATTTTTATCAAGCCGCAAATAATTTTCAAACTCTGCTATATAATCCGGTTGCTTTTCCATAATTAAAGAAATTATCAAATAAAAAGCGAATAAAAGAGATCTTAGAATAAATAAAATAATTAAACAAAGATAATTATTAAAAAACTTTAAACTAAAATTATATCACAAATAATAATTAAATATCCGCAATTTTATAAATATTTATTATAAAATTAAATTTTAAAAATAGATTTAAAAATCAAAAATTTTCAATAATTTTCTAAAAAATAATTCTATATAGCAGAACAAAAGAGCCGAATAAAATGCAATAAAACGCAAACGGATAAAGCGCATTAACCTCATATTTATGAAAATATTTCATTAAAAACCATATGCTAAAATATGCTACAACGCCGGCAACAATGCCGCTTATAACAGCTATTGCATCAAAATTGGCAAGATGCAGTTTCAGCATTTTTGGAACTTCTAAAAGTCCTGCGGCAAATATAATAGGCGTGGCAAGAAGGAACGAGAACTTTGCGGCAGATTCATGTTTAAAACCGAGATATAGGGCAGCCACCATAGTTATAGCAGAACGGGATATTCCGGGAATCAGGGCAAAAGATTGAAAAAAACCTATTATAAGCGCCATATATACCGTCATATCAGCTATTTTAGCTATACCCTGCTTTCTCCTTCTTTTTTCGCCGAGATACAAAATAATGCCGTTTATTATTAGAAAAAAAGCTGCTATATCTGTAAAACCGAATAATTTCTTAAGTTTATGGACAAAAATTAAACCTAAAATACCTGCCGGAATTGTGGCTAATGCTAATAAATACAAGGTTTTAGAATCTTCATTTATGTTAATATTTCTTTCAGCCACTCCTTTAAAAAAACCCTTAAACAAACTAATCCAATCCTTGTAAAAATATATGATAAGAGCCAGGGCAGTGCCGAGATGCAGAACAACGAGAAAAGGCAAAAAGCCTTCAGACTGTCTATTTATATGCCATCCAAGCAGCGTGGGTATTATTACTCCCTGAGCCAGACTTGAAATAGGAAAAAGTTCGCTGATGCCTTGAATTACGGCAAGAATAATACCCTGAAAGATAGAAAGATTAATCATATATAATTCACATCCGTCCGTTTAAACATACCGGCTTAAACTGAAACGCCTCCATAATTAAAATTAAATTTATATTTTGCTTATATTTTAAAATTTATACCGAAATTAAAATTAGATTTTCTATTTTTCTTATATTTTAAAATTTGTATCGATTGAAATGATAAAATAATAAAGAGATAATTATAATAAAAAAAATAAAAATATACAATTTATTATAATAATATGATATATAATATATAAAAAATATATTAAAAAATTGCATCCTGAATTTAGTCTAAAATTAAAAAAAATTAAACTAAGCAAAACAAACTAAATACGTATACCATAATAATTATTTAAACATAAGAATTATTTAAAATAAAACTAAATAGCCGTATCAAATTCATTTATTAATCAGGAGGAAAAATGTTTAAGAAAATTCTATGCCCGGTTGATTTTAGCGAAACCTCGCTTAATGCATCTAATAACGCAATTGAACTTGCAGAGCAGTTAAAATCCACAATTACTTTTATCCACGTTTTAGATGTCAATCTTATGCAAAATGCAGGAGATTTATCTTTCGGTTCGGTTGATATATACGAAACATTAGCGGAAGAAGAAAAGGGACTATTGAAAAAATTAGATGAAATCGCCGTGTCTAAAGGCGTTGTAGTCGATACCGTTTTGACTCACGGCGTGCCTCAGGACATTGTGCTTGAAAAAGCAAAAAATGAAAATTACGAATTAATAGTAATGGGAACCCACGGCAGAACAGGTCTTTCCAGAGTACTTTTAGGCTCGGTAGCAGAATCCCTGGTGCGGCATTCCTCATTACCTGTACTTTTATTTAGAAAACAGCAAACTAAAAACTAATTTCTAATCAATAATTTATCTCCGTCCTCACGGACGGAGTCTTCTTACAGTGCAGTAATATTGTAATGCTGTAATTATAATCTAACTTAATTATAATGCCGTAATAAATATTTTATAAAGCCGTATTCGGTTTTATAATAATTTTAAGAGAGCTGCCTGCTTCTGCGGTAAGTTTGAATCCCTGCGATATTTCTGCAAGCGGCAGTACTTCCGTAATCATATCTTTTATATTTACTCTTTTTGTTCTTATAAGTTCAAGAGCATTAATATGGTCGGCAATAGAACCTGCATAAGAGCTGAGCAAGCTTACCTCCGTTCTCCAGAATATTTCATTTATCGACATTGGAAGTTTTGCTCCGTCTTCGGCGGCAGAAAAGAATAGTACCGTACCGCCTCTTCTTACGGATTTAAGCCCCTGTTCTATTGCGCTGTTTGCTCCTGCCGAAATGATTACCGTGTCTGCAAGAAATCCGCCGTTTATGCCTTTAATTACTTCAGGAATGTTTTCTTTTGCGTTTAAAGTATAATCGGCGCCGAATTTCTTTGCTGCGGAAAGCCTGAAATCGTTAATATCCGTTGCTATAATAGTCGTCGCTCCGGATGCCCTCAAAAGATTTATATGCAGAAGCCCTGCCAATCCGCTTCCTATAACAACAGCCGTTTGAGCGGGTTTGACGCCTGCCAGCCTCTGTGCTCTGACGCAGCACGCCAAAGGTTCGACAAAAGTTCCTTCCTCGAAACTGACAGAGTCCGGCAATAAATAAAGTCCGTTTTTAACGTTAATTTCAGGAAGTCTTAAATATTGGGCAAATCCGCCAGGGTAAAAATTCGTGCTTCTTAGCGTATCGCAAACGGTTTGATGTCCGCTTAAACAGTACTTACAGGTATTGCACGGAACATGATGCGCCGCAACTACCCTGTCGCCTATTTTAAATTTTTCCACATTCGCGCCTGCTTCAACAACAGTGCCTGAAACCTCATGACCCAAAACCAGCGGAACTTTATCGCGTCTGTACCATTCTATGACATCGCTTCCGCAGATGCCTGCAGCTTCAACCTTTAACAATATTTCATCGTCATTTATTTCAGGTATAGGTTTTTCAATAATTCTTATGTCGTTATTGCTATAATAAAGCGCTTCTTTCATAACATCGGTCATAGTCGTCGCCATAACAGCCTCATAATTTTAATAAATTAGTCATAATACTAATATATAAACATAAAAGTTCATTTTTACAGTTATTTTTACAAAAAATTTAATTTATTTTATTATTTTATATAGTTAAATTATGTAATAATAATGTACAATATATTACCTCAATATAGCTTTTAATAATGTTTTATTTTTTCAAAACTTCCGGTTAATATTTTTTGCAATCATAATTTTAGCTCTTCTTAAAAATATTTTCCGCATTATTAATTACTACAAGAACATCTCTTTTCCTAATTATAGCCCTGTATTTTTCGGTTTTTCCTTCTACTACAAAAAGTTCATCGGTCTTTTTTCTAAAAAAATTATGCACGACAACGTCAAGTGTTTCGGTTATTTTTATTTTAGGAATTTTTTTCGTTTCCATTATATCTCTGGCAGTTCTTTCATCATCAGGCGTATTCATCATCATATTTTTTATTGTGGCATATTTTATAAATCCTATAATTCTTCCGTCCGCATCAACGACCGGATGTATTGTAAAATTAGAATTAAAAAAAACTGTAATCATCTCATACAGAGTGGCTTCAGGTTTTATAGGCTTGGCAAAATTCTCATCCTTCATTATATCTTTTACGGAATATTTTTTAAGCGGTTCAATGAGATAATCCTTTGAGTGCGCTGGCGAATCCATTCTGTTTTTTTTCTGTTTAGAATATATGCTCCTTTTTCCGCTGACTATGAAAGTAATGGCGTTAACAAGCATCAGCGGAGGTAAAAGACCATAGCTTCCGGTCATTTCAGATACCATGAGAAGTGAAGAAATAGGCGTTTTGGCAACGCCGGCAAAAAAACCTCCCATCCCTATAAGAACAAACGGCGCAATATCCGACTGCAGAATAATATGCGGCAAAAGCATATGAAATATGATTCCGAATGCTCCGCCGAACATTCCTCCTATTATAAGAGAAGGGGCGTAAACACCGGCTGAACCTCCTGAGCTGATAGTAAAAGACGTTGCTATAATTTTAAACAAACCTATCATAATAAGCATTATAAGGCTTATTTTTCCTAAAACGGCAAGCTGAAGCCATCCATAACCGACGCCCATAATTTCCGGAAGAAAATAAGCTATAACGCCGACAATCAGACCGCCTATCATAGGTTTAAAATGCGGTTTGATTTTTATTTTTTCAAAAAAACTATGCACGCCGTAAAAAAATCTGACATAAAACTGACCTATGAATGCAAGAGCAAAACCCATAATAGCGTAAAAAAACAGCGTCACCGGCCGCGTATATGTGAACATCGGAACAAGTACAACCGGTTTAAAACCTGCGTAAAAGTATGCATAAATAGAATAGGCGATTATTGAAGAAACTATAGCAAGCATAAGCGAGCCGCTTTCAAAGTCCATGTCGGAATACAGAACTTCGACGCCGAACATCGCCCCTGCAAGCGGAGATTTAAATATTGCTCCTATGCCCGCTCCAATGCCGGCAACAAGCATTTTTCTTCTTTCAGGAACAGGAAGACCCAGAAACGTTGCAAGAACCGAACCGAATCCGGCGCCTATCTGCGCAACCGGTCCTTCTCTGCCTCCCGAACCTCCTGAACCTAAAGTAATTGACGAGGCTAAGGTTTTAATTATAGGTACCCTGCCCCTTATAAAGCCTTCTTTATTATGAAACGCGTCAATAGCGGCGTCTGTGCCGTGACCCTCGGCTTCAGGTGCAAAAGTATAAACTAAAAGTCCCGAAAAAAGTCCGCCTACCGCAGGAATGAGCAGAAACAGCCAGTGAACCAGAACAACATGGGGAGGCGCTCCCGTATGTCCCATTAATTCCGGACGAGGGGAGTAATATCCCTCGAGGGTATTTTGAAATATAAATCTGAACAATCTTATAAGAGCGTTGAAAATAATTGCTCCGACGCCGGCAACAATACCTATCAGCAATCCAAAAAAAAGCCAGCGTGAAAAATACATGAATCTGTTATCCTGAAACTTTATCATGTATCTCTTAATATTAAGCAGCGGTCTTCTCATGATGCCTGTAATACCCTTTCTCTTTTTACCTGCCATACGGGAATCCTTTTTTATCGAATTGAAAATATTCTCCGCCTGCCGCTACGTTTTCAATTTTGGTCAGATTGCCGTTTCCGTCCGCAGCCCATATATTACCTTTTTTATCTATAATTATGCCTATCGGTCTGTTTATTTTTGAGGCATACCCTAAAAATTTACCCCGCGAAGAAAATTCAGAAACGCTGCTGCTGTTATAATTTGCGATAAAAATATCCCCTTTTTCGTCAATAGCTTCTCCGTACGGATAGCTGACGGGACCGTTAATATGCTTGAGCAGTTTACCTTCAGGCGAAAATTTGGAAAGGCTGCCGCCGTATCCGTCGTTTAATACCCACAAATTGCCGTTCATTCCCAAAGCTACGGCATACGGATAGCTTACCTTTTTCTGCGCAGACCACAGCACTTTTCCTGAAGACGACAGACATACTATGCTGCCTTCGTTAAAGTTAGCAGCGTAGATTAAACCCGATTTTGAAAAAACAATAGAATAAGGATTCTGTATTCCATGCCCGAATTTATGCAGCAATCTTCCTTTTTCGGAATAAATGCTTATAGAACCGTCAAAGCCGTTCCCGTAATTTGCAGCAGCTATTTCACCGTTTTTGCTTATTGCGACGGCGTAAGGATAATTAACGCCGTCGGATGTTTTGAAAATAATTTTTCCGGAAGGATTCAGTTCGGTAATAAAGCCTTTTGATTTTATTCCATTTTTGTTTTTATAAATTCCGTCGTTTGCTATCAAAATATCTCCGGCTTTATCTATTGCAATATCCCATGGTTTATAAATTCCTCTGCGGAAGGTCTTTATCCTGTTTCCTTCGGCATCAAATTCGGCTATTTCGCCTCTGCCCTTATCCCCTGCAATAAAAATATCGCCGTTTCCGCCGACGGCTATTGCCATCGGACTGCTGACGCCTTTAAAAATTTTCACATAGCCTTTTTTACTTTTTGCATGCGGACGAATACTTGAACGAACCGAAAGTTTAGAATGCTTCAAGACGGCAGGGATTTTGGAATCCGAAGCAGAAGCAAAAGAATTGCGGGCATTCAAACTTAAATAAAAAAAATTCAGGATTAATGTAAATAATATTAAAAAGATTGCAGGAATTAATTTAAATTTCATATCTGCAGGCGCCCCGTATCATGAAGTTATAAAGTTTTTATGTTATTTATATTAGCATTTTAGTACGTAAAAAAAAAGTATAAAATCAGGGTTGCGCATCAATAATTGCCGCCGGCTATTTTTTGCCTATAAGAAGCATCTTATCGTTTTTATCAAGAATAAAAGTTTTCCCGTCCGGATTTACTATCATTTTACCGTCCCTTTTTACCCCTACGAAAAGTTCGTCCGTCGTTTCTTTTACAAAAAGCAGCGCATCATGAAATGACTTGCCGATTATGCCGGATGGAATATTTTTCTCAATTAAACCTTCTTCAAAATCTTCGTTCATCAGCTGGCTGAAAAAATTTGACGCTCCCCTTATTTTTACAGATTTAACAAGCAGTCTGCTTGAAAAAGAACCTGTTGCAAATACCTCGTTAACCCCTATTTCTTTCAGAGCTTTTGCCGTTTCTTTCTTGACGACGAGAGCAATAATATAAATATCTTTATATTTCGTTCTTACCGTTATTGCGGATATTAAAGTCTTGGAATCGTCGTCATCTGAGATTATACAGAGTTTAGCCTTGTCTATTCTAGCTTTCTCAATATTTTTGCCTTCCGTTATATCCCCTTTGATAAAAACAAAATTAAGGGCGTTCGACGGAGACTTTTCAATATCGGCAACTAGCGTTATGTTATCCTTTTCTTCTAATATTTCGTCTAAAGACTGCCTTATTAAATTGCTGTATCCGAGTATAACAACATGCTTTTCTACAAAATGACTTTCCATAGTTCCAAAAATCCTCCCGAGTCTAAACTCAAACATAATTGAAGAAAGGGTTGCTAAAAAAACGCCCAGCATACCGATGCCTATCAGCATCAAACCCATTGCTATAACTCTTCCGATATTATTAGTCGGAACTACGTCGCCGTAGCCGACGGTGGATGCGGTAGTTACCGCCCAGTAAAAAGCTTTAAAATATGAAATTTTTTCATAGTGGCTGAACAGAAAAGCGAAAATAAGAAGTATGGCTAATAAAATAATTAATATTCTCAGAAGTTCGGAGCGGTGTTTCAGCGTAATAATATTAAACTTGCGGTATAAGTTGAATAATACGGTGAACATATAGCAAAATTTGACAAAATTGGTAGCCCCAACGGGATTTGAACCCGTGTTACTGCCTTGAGAGGGCAACGTCCTGACCGCTAGACTATGGGGCCTGTTATTTATTTATTTAATTAATTAGTTATTTTTTTATCTGATTATTTGTATTTTATTGTTTTTGCGCGTGAAAGACGCTATATCCGGTGTCTTATGTTCGGTCGTAATATTATTTCTGCACGTAATAAAGCAGCCGTTGTTCATTATATGCTCTTTCTCTAACTGCCTGTTTGTTCCGGCGCAGCCTGAAAGCAGAAGCATCCCGCCGCATACGAATGCAAAAATAGCTAATTTGTTAAACTTATTGGCTTTCTTAAATTTATTAATAATATCTCCGAGTTTCATAATTTTACTAACCCATAAAATTAACGGGTTTAATATATTTAATATAATAGTTTAATATAATAATAGTTTTTGTATGAATGATTTTACTGACGGCGCTTTAAAATAAATTTATTTTTATAGATATTCCTGCCGATTTATCTATATAGTAATATATCATATTATTATACACGTATAAAAGTCAAATAATAAAATTTGTTGCCATTTATTTATTTTTTTGGTATATAATAATATTATACATAATATTAAATAACTCTAAGTTTTTAAGCTCTTTTGTGAAAAAAATAATTTTACTAAAAGAATAAAATAAAAAATAATAAAAATAATAAAAAATAAAATGAACGGATTTAATTTTACAACCGACAGCAGAGGGGCTTCTCTGATAGAGGTTCTTATTTCAATGATAATATTAACGTTTGTCTTTATGGGCATCATGGCGCTGTCTTTAAGTTTTATAAACGGAAACGCTATGGCATCGCGGACAAATCAGGCAACTAATATAGCTCAGATGCAGGCATCTCAGCTGCAATGTATAGACGCGCTGAATCTGGGAGCCGATTATAGTGCTGATATTTCTAACGGCACTCCGATAACATATACAGTCAGCCAGACACAAAACGGCAATGTATTTAACGCAGGTTTTGCGAAGTGCGCAATGCCTGCATCTATAGAAGGAATAAACGACGACTACACGGTAAATATATATCTTTATCAAAATCAGAATATGAATACCGTTATTAATGCTAAAATTGAAGTATCATGGAATAAAAATGCAAATGTAATACTATTAAATTCTATTATAGTATAGGAAGGCGCGCCGCAGACGGTGATGCACCCTGTCTTGCGAATGAGCGGAAGAGAACTTAAATTATAAAAAAATATAAAAATTTAAATGAGCGCTATTTTAATTATTATATATATTTAATATATATAAATATAAATAGACATAACGCATATTATGAAAAAAATATCGAAAATCGATAAGAAAATTTATACAATTAAACGAGACGGCGGTCTGCCATTTAAAGTTAAGCAGCGTAATATGCTGAAATCATTCAATAGGCTGAAGCCGCTTAATAAGCTCAACAATATCAATGGGGTAACCCTTATAGAACTGATAATTTCGGTTGTAATTTCTCTTCTGGTTCTTGCTGCGGCGTCATTTATACTCCTGTCGCAATCAGGGGTCTTCAGGTCTCAGAATTCAATATCGGCTGAGCAGCAAAATCTTAACGTCGCATATAACAAACTGAAATATTCTTTCAGGCTTGCCGGTTTTGACTACGGTTCCAACTTTTTTTATACATCTCCGGGGCAGCCGGTGTCCGGCGCAATTCCTCCGGTACAGATTGTGCCTGCGGATTATCCGGCATATCCTTTTGCGGCGCTTATTACAAATTTTTCAGTCGTCAATAATGCCGCTCCGTGTTTTCTGACTGAGCAGGCAAACACAAATGCCAAGGCGACAAGCGCAGAGTTTACCCTTGGTCAAAATTGCAATATATCCGATTTTCAAGCCGGTCAGCTTTTAAGTTTTCAAAATCCGGTTCCGGTACAGAGGGGATCGCTTCCGTCCGGCAATTTGATATTCTGCATAAAGAATGTTCAGAACGCAGCCGATGAAATCCAATTAAGTCCGGGAAACGGCGGCGGCGTATGCCCGAATAATCCAAATCCTATACCGCCGCAAGATATAGCCGGCGGCGACGTTTCCATTCTGACTCAGACTATGTTTTACTGGGGTAATACAGCATATAATTTTAATTCTCCTTTTAATCAACCCGGAGGATTATATGAATGTCAGATTTTACCCGCCGTGGCTCTTCCGGCGCAGCCGCCTGTTTTAGCGGCATTGCCTTCCTGCTATCAAGGGACTGCTATCAGACTTGACAGCTATATAACCAATTTTTCTGTGACTCCGACTGCTAATCCATGGCTGTATAATATTCTGCTTCAGGGAGAAACAAATACCGTAATTTCAAATAATTCTCCGAATTACAGCGTGGATTCAAAATATAATCCAAACTCAAACAGTTCTCGCGGGTACAACATAGACGAAACCCTTAACTCTAATGTTTTTTTAAGAAATGCTTATTACGGAAGCTAAAAAATAATCATGAAAAACTTATCTACCGCATTTAAAAACAATGCGTTAAACATAAAAAGAAAGTTCACGGCAGACGAAAACGGCGTTGCCCTCATCACAGTTCTGCTTATTACGCTGATTTTAAGCCTATTAGCAGCCGTTGCTATAGAAACTACCGGAACAGATATGATTAATGCGGGACAAAATTATACATCAGCCTATGCTTTGAATACGTCCAATGCAATGCTCAATCTTGCAGTAAGCGAAATTGCGACCAATATCGGAACAGATGCCGGAATAGGAGTTCCTACAAGCAATACTTATTATTATACGGCGGCAAATCCGCCGGCTGGATGTTCACCCGGGCCGTATATCTGCACATCAGGCTCATTTCAACAGTTAACTGCCGCAAATATCAGCGCTGCAGTTTCTCAAAATTTAGGATTTCAAAATAACGAAGGAAATGCAGGTTTTGAATATACCGGCCAATACGGCAATGTCCCCGCTTACAGTTCAAATTATATGTTTTATAAAGGAATTGCGTATTCTATCGCAAATAAAAATATTAATTCCACAAAAACGATAACTACGGGTATGAACTTTGAATACGGACCTCTAAAAATGGGGTATCAGTGATAATAACGATAATAATGCAGAAAACTATGCAGCAATATAAAAAAGCGGCAGCATAAAACCGATTGTATTCAATATAAAAATAACCGGAACGTATAAATATTTTTCATGCGATTACTTAACTTAATTAAATTATCGGCGTTCTTAATTTAATTAAGTTTATTTGTTCAAGTTGTTATATATCTTAATTTTTTATTCAAAAACAAAATAAAATATTAAAAAATATAAATATCAATAGTAAGTAGTAAGTAATATAAATATAAATTAATATTAAAAAAGGTGCGTAATTATGAGACCAAAAACAAAAAACAATATTAAAACGTTTATGCCGTTTGTGCTTACCGTAAAAAATGTTTTAATATTTTTTCTTTTTATAATTACCATAAATATAGGCGCTGCTATTATCGGGATGCCGGCTTACGCTTCCGACACATCGTTTCTTACAAATGTTAATAACCCGAATGTAATGATATTTTTAGACACATCCGGTTCAATGATGTGGAATAAAGACGTTTTGTGGAAAAATTCATCCTCAAGCGGATATGACAAACCGGAAAGCTGGGCAAGAACGTGGATTACTGGAAGTAATGGTCAGCCGGTGAGAATTGGCTCATATGTCTGGGCACCGGGTTCAAATTCTATGTTTTCAAAAATATATAATGCAAAGTTAGCTATAAGCGGCATCGTGAACAGTCCTGAATTTTCAAATTTAAATTTTGCTTTTGCTTCATTCCAGCAGACTTATTCAGGCAGACGAGAAAATATGTGCGTTTATTCTGACGACGAGTCGTTTCAGAATACTGCTGATGCGCCGTATTATGCCGTACCCGGTACTACAGCCGACGGTACGCCGGACGAAACCGGCAGATTGGATGCCTATAATAATCCGAATTATCCTTTTGCACTGTTTTATTACGGCGGTTCGAGAAGTAATTATATACTCACTTTAAACAATTATTTAAATAATAAGGGATGGCAGCCTGTTTCTGATAACGGTTATGCCGGTTGCCCCGATACTCTCAACTATAACGGCGCAACATATTATTTTATTTCTTACGATTACAGCGGCGAAGAAGGTGAACCTTACATAACATGGGCAAGCCCCTGGGTAGTTTACGTGCCTTTAAGCGTCGACGGTACATTAAGTCCCTTGAATAATACCGATACGGTACCTGCCGGAGCAAACACGACAAACAGTACAGACCCTTATTTTGAACCTGCGAAAACAGCGTCTAACGCAATAAACTGGCTTCTTTGGAAAGCCCCTATTTACGGCAGCAACGCTCTTGACCCCGACGGAAATGTTATTTCCGGATTAAAAGCGGGAGGCGGAACGCCGACGGCAGATTCCGTTGCCGATATGTACGGATATTTTCAAAATTCGCTGCAGGCGGATTCCGCAAAAGCATGCAGAAGAAATTTTTCTATAATTATAACGGACGGCGAAGCCAATTCCGGCTGTCGTTGGTCGCCGCTCGACGTTCCGTCTTCCCCTCTTAATATTTACACAGACAATACGAACGGAAATTTATGTCAGTCCGGCGGAAACGCTCCAAACGGTATTCCGTCTTCCGAAACTCCTCAGGAGGTTTATGACTTATACAATTTAGACCCGTCGTATCCTATAGAACTTTTTATTATCGGATTCGGTTATGCAAATAACGTAGGCAGCGGAACATATATTCAGGAGGTCGCAAACGCAGGCGTCGGAATTAATCCGGGCACAATAAATAATCCCGTATATCTTAATGGGATACCTAATATTTCCGCTACGGTGGAAAATACTGCCGAAACGCTCCTGCAGATTCCTCCGTCGCTGTTTGGAACAACTAACGGCGTGCAGATAGGAGATACAATCTCCGATAACGGCTGGCAGTCTTCAGATTGCGAAACCAATAATAACGACAGCGGTTCTTATGCAGACGGATTTCAATGTGCAACTATTACGGCGGTTTATCCAAACACGGACGAAATTCTTTTATCAAATTCATTAGCTTCTCCGGCAAATCCTCTTACTTTGTCCGGCACTGTTTACCTTGCATACAACTTAAACGAGCTGCAGTCTTCTCTGACAACAATATTTAATCAGATTGAAAAACAAACCGCTTCTTTTACGTCTCCCGTCGTAAATGAAACATCTAATCAACTGTATGTATATTACACAAATTTCAAATCTTTAAACCAGCCGCTTTGGGGCGAAGGAAATGTTTATCTTTTCGGTTTAAATGCCCAAGACGAGCTTGTCGGTCCTTACGGTCCGGCTGTAGGAGCAAACGGACAAATAATCACCAGCGATTCTTACTGGGATGACGGAAACGGAGCAGGAGGTCTCCTTCAGTCAGAGTCTGCTTCTTCAAGAGATGTATTAACGTCTTATTTAAATCCTTCCACGGGAGAACAGCAAACCATTGACATAAATCCTGTAAGTACAAGCAGCGGCAACAGCAATTTAGACAGTATGCTTAATATAAGCTCCGACAGTACAAGCCCCGATTACTACGGTACAATCTGTCCAGGTTCAACATCGGCATCGGCATGCGCGTCAGACATTTTAAATTTTGTTCTAGACCCGGATTCTTCGACGGATAATTGGAAACTCGGGGCAATATTTCATTCAAACCCTGTTCTTGTCGGTCCGCCGCCTTTTCCGTATTCAAGCCATTCTTATCAAACTTTTAAACAGTATTACACTGTCACAAAACCAAGGAACGAGGTACTTTACGTCGGCGCTAACGACGGTATGCTTCATGCCTTTAACGCAGGAACATGGGACAGTACGACAAATTCTTACAACTACGGAACAGGAGCTGAAATTTTTGGCTATATTCCGCCCAATCTGCTTCCAAAAGTAACCGCATGGTACGACAGTTCGATAGGGGCGGGAACGGCGCTGAATTTTCCGGAATTCGTCGATTCTACGCCGGATGCGTCGGACGTATTTTTTAATAATATTTTTCCGGATTACGTGAGCGGAGGAGCGGAAACCGTTGAATCTCCAGAAATTAATCCTGTCAGCAGCTCGGAATATTCTATAAACCAGAGCAGCCTGCAGAACAGCTGGCATTCAATTTTAATAGGCGGCGAAAGAAACGGCGGAACATATTATTATGCATTGGGAGTCACCAACCCTTCAAGTTCGTCTTACCCCGATCCGTTATGGAATATTACCGGCAGTTCAATGGGTAATACCTGGTCAAAACCGTATATATCTTATGTATGCCTGCCAAATCCGGATTATTCAAAAACAAACGGAGAAGCGGGGGCTTGCGGCAATAATCCAGACCCCGCAAGTCCGCTGTTGCCTCCGCAATATATAAAAACCTACACCGCTTTTATAGGCGGAGGGTATTCGTCAAACAACAGCACCGGAAACGCGCTTTATGCGCTGTATGCAGAACCGAATCCCGTAAACACCGGAACGTCTGCCGCTCCTAACTATGTTGACAAGCAGATTTTATGGGAATTTAGTTCGTCAAATGATTCAAATATGAAATATTCTATACCTTCTTCAATCACGCCGGTATTAAGCCAGAATTTTAGAACCGAGGGTTTTTATGCCGGTGATTTAGGCGGACAGTTATGGTCGGTCAATATACCGTACGGCTCTGCTCCTTATACCGCAAACGGAACTTCAAACTGGGACGCCTGCAGGGTTTTTGATTCCGATGCTTCAACCTCAGACCCGTTGAATATTTTCTTTTCGCCGGCAACCGCAACAGATACGTTAGGCAACTTCTGGATTTTTTTCGGCACCGGCAACAGAGAAGATTTAAATGAAGTAAACACATCAAGAAATAATGAATTTATAGCAATTAATACTTCACAAATAGGCGGTCCCTTAACTTGTCCTTCAAGCGGTCCAATCAATGAATCGGATCTATACAATCAGACCGGCGTGAGCGGTTCTACTGCAAATTTATCAGATGTTCAAGCGGCGGACGGATGGTATATAACGTTACCTCAGGGCGAAAAAGTGACATCGGCGCCGCTGGTTTACGACGGCGTAGTTTATTTCACGACATTTACTCCGTCGTCCGTTCAGGACGCCTGCGGTTATGGAACGTCAAGGCTGTACGCTTTAAGCTATCTTAACGGCGGGGGTACAATATTGGTTTCAACTTCCGGAACTATTTCGATTGTGAATAATGCATCTGCGTCCAGCGGCGCTGCGCAATCAACGGTTGTGGGTTCAGGCGTAGCATCTGCGCCTACTATAGCTAATAATTATCTTGGCGTAACTACATCGACCGGCAAAGTTTTTAGACAGCAGATACCGTCTCTGCCGTCTAAGGTGACTCCTACTTCATGGTTTGAAGAACCTTAAAAAATAAAATATATGACCTATATATAAAAATTATATACTAATATAAAGTTATGCAGATATATTATGTATGTTCTGCTAAAGCGAATCGTCGTTTTATGATATATAAATATGGCTGCTATAAATGTATATGATTAATTCATTGTTAAATTAAACCAGTAAGGAGATGTTTCAATGCGTATAATAAAAATAAAAAATATTCAAAACAATAAAAATGACAGATGCAATAATATGGGAAACACAAAAAATTTTAATAATAATAAATCCGGCATTAAATATTTTATATTAAATAAAATTAAACCTGCATCCGTATTCTTAATACTTCTCGTGTTTCTTTTTGCGGCGGTATCTTCATTTTTTTTGCCTAACTCTGAAGCCGCTGCGCCTCATACAGGCGGTCCGCTTTCATTATTGCATAAAAATACTTTTTTTTATGCCGGAACAATCATTGCTGTAAATAATACGGCATTAAAATTATCAGGCAGAACCACCCTGCTGTTTGAAATAAACAGTTCAACGGTATGCTACGGCGGCGTCGGGGTTAATTTAAAGACCGCCTCATGTTCCGACTACAAAAAAGGGCAGACCGTGAACATAACGGCATCTAAAAATACGGCGGGCGAATTAATAGCAAAAACGATAAGACCTGTATTTTATTAAATTAGAAATTAGGCAGAAATTAGAGACTGGCGCTAATTTTTTGAAAATAAAGAAATTATTTAAATTATTTTTAATTTAGCAATTTTAATTTAATAAGTCTTTCGACTAGCTCTTTTTCCCAGTATTTTTTTATGTGTGCAGCTATTTCTCTATCCGCCGTTTCACGGTCGTAAGCTTCGAAAGTTTTAGTCAGATCATTAAACATTCTTGCAGCTTCTTCATCGTATGTTTCAGTTTGCCTATAATCTGCGTCTGCGGATACACTTGGTTCTTTTTTAGCGCTTTTGGCGATTTCAATTTTTTTAATATTAACCGCCGTTACTTTATATTCAGGAGTTTCAGTTGACCAGTCCGAGTAATCGCTGGTTAATACATTGGTTTTTAGTTCAGGGAAATGAAATGTCGTTGCAACCACGCCTTTCATCACTCTGCCGCTTATTTTTGCCGTCAAATTAATTTTTCCTTTCCTGCTTTCAATTAAAACAGTTTCGCCGTTTTCTATATTTAATGTTTCCGCATCTTCTTTACTTATCTCTAAATAATCTTCACAATACCATAAATTGTTTTCGGTGCGCCTCGTATTGTTTGCAGAATTATACTGAAACAAATTCCTGACTGTTGTAAGAATAAAAGGATACTGCCTGTCGGTGCGGTCTTTAGACCCCGCAAAAGATGTAATGACAAATCTTCCTTTCTGTCCGATAAAAGCGTCTTTATGTAAAATATCGGTTCCGTTCGGGGCATTTTCATTGCAGGGCCATTGAATAGAATAAGGCTTATTATCTAATTTTTCATAACTCACCAATGCAAAAGACGGCGTAAGTCTTGCTATTTCATCCATAACTTCAGAAGGATGCGTATAATTTAAATCTGCATTATGATTACCGAAGCTCTTATTGCCGGCTGCAGGCGGCGGCGTCTGCCTGTTATCTTCTTCTGCCGCAGCATTCGCAGATTTTGCAGCAGATTTTATAAAAGCAGCCGCCAAATTACCCGATTCATATTTGTATTTGCCGCCATACTCTGTCAAATACCGGCTTAAATCTTCAATAATCTGCCAGTCCTGTTTTCCTGCAGCAGGTTCAAGCACCTTTCTGACTCTCTGGATTCTTCTTTCCCAGTTTGTGAACGTTCCGTCTTTTTCAAGAAATGATGAACCGGGAAGTATCACATGAGCATATCCGGAAGTGACGGTCTTAAATAAATCGTGCACTATAACTAAATCCATAGACTTTAAAGATTCTATTATACGATTAGAATCAGGGTCGGTCTGAACAATATCTTCGCCAAAGATATAAAGCCCCTTAAATCTTCCGGCCAAAGCATTCCTGAGCATATCGGGAAGCCTCATGCCTGGTTCGCGCTCCAATTTTACTTTCCATTCTTTTTCAAATAGTCCTCTGGCTCTGTCATCCGATATATGACGATAGCCTGGCAGGGTAGCAGGTTCTGCTCCCATATCGGCAGCTCCCTGTACATTGTTTTGCCCTCTTAAAGGACTAACCCCGACGCCCTTTCTGCCGATATTTCCCGTCAGCATTGCAAGATTGGCTATCGCAAGTACGCCGCTTGAACCCTGCAAATGTTCCGTTACGCCGAGTCCGTAAAATATTGAGGCATTTTTAGCTCTTGCGTACAGCATCGCCGCCTTTTTAATTTCATTAGCGGGAACTTCCGTTATAACTTCCGCCGCTTCAGGAGAATTATCATCGTTTAAAATAAATTTCTCCCATAAATTAAAACTTTCAATATTGCATCTATCTTTAATAAAATCATGTTTTAAAAGTCCTTCTTTAATTATCGTGTAAGCAAAAGCATTTAAAAGAGCTACATTTGTTCCCGGTTTCGGTCTTAAATGAAATTTTGCCTGCACGTTCGCAGATCTGGCAGCTTCCGTTATGCGCGGGTCTATAACAATTAAATCGGCTCCTTTTCTCGCCATTTTTCTTATAAATGCGCCGACTACAGGATGAGCTTCCGTGGGATTAGCTCCTATGAGCATAATTAAATCTGAACTAAACATAGAACTTAAATCCTGAGTCCCTGCGCCTGCGCCGAAAGCGACGCCAAGCGCATATCCGGTAGGCTGATGACAGACCCTTGCGCAAGTATCGATATTATTATTTTTAAAAACGGTTCTGACCATTTTTTGCATTAAATAATTTTCTTCGTTTGTACATCTTGAAGAACTTATAGCTCCAATTGATTTAATGCCGTATTTATACTGCAGTTCTATAAATTTTTCGGCAATATGGCTATAAGCTTCTTCCCATGAAACCTCTCTAAATTCTTCATTTAAATTATTTCTCAAAAGCGGTTTCGTCAGTCTATCTTTGCTTTTAACATAACTCCATGCAAAACGCCCCTTGACGCAGGAATGACCGTAATTTGACAGACTGTCGTCAACAGGGAGCATCCTTATTATATTATCGCCTTTATATTGAACCTCAAACGAACATCCCACTCCGCAATATGCGCAGGTTGTCTTTATTTTCGAAAAAGCTTTTCCTGATTCGAATAAATTGTTTTCCGTCAATGCCGCTGTGGGGCATTCTTTTACACAAGCTCCGCAAGAAACACACTCGGAATTTATAAAATTATCTGCTGCTTTATCTGCATTTTCATTATAACCGCCGAAATTTGTATCAACATTGCTTTTTACCGCACTGTTTATTTTATTATTTTTATTATTGCCGACAACAAAACCTTTATTAATTTTATTAATTGCCGGCAAATTTAGATTATTTGCACTTCTTTTAACAGATTTTATAATAGAATCGAACCCTCTTCCTGCAATAGTCAATGCAAAATTGCCCTGAATTTCGCTGCAGGCCCTTACGCACCTTGCGCAGACAATACATCTTGAAGGGTCATATCTGAAATAAGGATTTGATTCGTCAATATCGCTCAGCAAATGACTTTTGCCCCTATATCTTATTTTTCTAACCCCGAAATAAGCAGCCCATTTCTGCAATTCGCAATCTAAATTCTGCGGACACGTAAGGCAGTCGTTAGGGTGGTCGGAAAGATAAAGTTCAATTAATGTACGTTTTAAAGCAAAAAGTTTTTCCGAATAAGTCTTTATTTTCATACCTTCGACAATATGCGTGGAGCATGCGTATATATAACCTTTTTTACCTTCCGCTTCAACGGCGCACATTCTGCACGCCCCGTAAGGTAAAAGATTTTTTGAGGCGCACAGCGACGGTATTGCAATTCCCGCTTTATTTGCGGCATCAAGAAGAATTGCGCCTTCTTCCGCATCAATTATATTGCCGTCTATTTCTATAGTTATCATATCATGCCTATATTATTTAGTTGATATACTTCCTGAATTAAGAAGAAATAAAATTAAATCCGTTAAATAAAATAAAACATATATAACCGTGCCGAATATTTATAAATATTTACAAATATTTATTGAATAAATAAATTAAATAAATATTTCATCGCCGAAATATTTCAAAAGACTTTCTATCGGCAAAGTTATTCCGCTTCCCAATCCGCATAGAGATAAATATTTCATAGTTTCAAGAATTTCATAAATTACATTGAGATTATCGTTTTTAATATTATCATTCCGATTCGACTTGAATATTCTTTCAAACAATTCTTTTAATCTGACGGAACCGATTCTGCAGGGCGCACATTTTCCGCACGATTCCTCAATGCAAAAATCTAACGTTTTATTTAAAATATCCTTTATATCCGCATCTTCCGCATAGACTACTATGCCGCCATGCCCAAGCATTCCTGCCTTTTTCGCTACATCTTCGTATGTAAGTTTAATATTTAAAAATTCGCCGGCATAACCGCCGTACAACGGGAAAAAGGCGCCAAGCGGTCCTCCTATCTGCACTGCTTTAAATTGCATATTATCCTGCAGAGGCCCTCCGCCGAAATCATACAGCAATTCTTTCAATGATATATCGTTGTCTAATTCGTAAAGACCGGAAAATTTTACGGCTCCAGACAGCTGAAACGGAAAAGGTACTTTCGGAACATTTAATTTATCCAAATATTTCAAATCCGGCTTATCATTAAACTTTATGTCTTTATCTTTGATTAAAACCTGCTTATCATTAAACTTTATGTCTTTATCGTCTTTCTCTTTGTCTTTATATTTATATTTATTTTCTTCTTGATTTCCATCTTCTTCATCTGCGGTACCAGTTAAATCTCCGCTTAAATCAAGATTAATATTAAGCTCGCCGAAAATATACGCAACCGACGCAAAAGTCGTTACATTATTTAAAATAGTAGGTTTACCGTAAAGACCTGAAACAGCCGGAACAGGCGGGCGGACTCTTACCATGCCCCTTCTATTTTCAATGCTTTCCAAAAGTGCCGTCTCTTCGCCGCAAACATAATTTCCGCCTCCTGCTATTATTTTTAAATCAAAATTGCATCCGGTATTTAAAATATTCTTACCGAGCTCATTTGACTTATAGCATAAATCTATAGCATTCTGCAATTTTTCAATACCGTTTTTGTAATCTGACCTGATGTAAATAAAACCGTATTCTGCGCAAATTGTGACCGCAGCTATAAGTATACCTTCTATAAGCATGAACGGGTCATACTCAAGAATTAATCTGTCGGCAAACGCACCTTCGTCGCCCTCGTCTCCGTTGCACACTATGTATTTTTCGCTGTATTCCGCATCTCTGTTCCATATCTCTTGTGTTTCTTTTTCATTTAAGAGACTATCGTTAATATCTGCAATGTTATGATTTATATCATTATGAACTTTTCTATCATTATTTGCTTTATTCTCTGTATTATCTATATTATTAAGATTAAGATTTATATTGCATTTTGTATTATTATACTCTGCTTCTTTCATTCCGCCTGTATTTGCATTAAGAACGGTTTCCCATTTTATGCCCACCGGAAAACCTGCGCCGCCCCTGCCTTTTAAGCCGGAGCTTTTTAAAATATCGATGATAATTTTCGTATTTTTATAGCTTCCCGTATTCACAGCCGAGCTGACGGAGGGCTTGCCGCCGGAAGATATGATTGGATTAATTAAAGATAACGCATTTTCAAGCCCTTTAAATCCATGATGATTTTTATAATCGTCTAATGAGAGCGGATTTACTTTTCCTGCCCTCTTGAAAACAAATTTTGTTTTAGAAAAAACATCGCCGTTTGCAGCACTAAGTTTATTATCGCTCGCTTTGCGGTTATTTTCCGATAAAATAACATTGCTTTTAATATTGTTATTTTTGATGCCGTTCCGCTGTACAATAAAATCCTTATAATATGTTGCTGCGCCGTAAACTTCTGCTTTTGACATATTTAATTCGTCTGCAATAAGCTCTATGGATTGTTCGTCTATAAAACCATGCGTATTTTGTACAATATGCAGCCTGTCTAAAAGGAGACCGGCCGTCTTATATTTTTTTATTTTTTCCATCTAAATTTAATTCCTGTAATTGTGTAATTTAGCCTGTAATCGGGTCAGCTACGCTTTAATCTTTTTTAATTTTTTTTTCGAAAAAATATCGAAAATTATTGCCTGCACGGTTAATGAAAAGAGAACTGAAATAAAAACATATGTTATTATTTTAGACCTCATATGCAAATCTAAAGGCAGCGACAATGCCATAGCAATAGGCAATGCACCCCTCAGTCCTCCGAATACAAGAAATCTTTTATATCGCTTATTTAAATTTATACTCTGCGAAAATGTCTTAATTTTATGTCTAAGCTTATTAACAATTTTATCGCTTAGCGGAGCAAACAGGTACACCGCTATAAACCTTGACAGTATAACAAGAAATATTAAGAAAATTGAAATAATCCATAAGTTTAAAATTTTAAACAAATTAATCTCTATCCCTATAATAAGAAAGAGGACTGAATTAATAATAAAAGCTAAATATTCAATAATAACGGGAAATACTTCCACCGCTTTACTTGATACTTTTTTCTCAAATCCGAAGTTTGCCAATACTATGCCGCTAAATATTATAGCCATTATAAAAGAAACATGCAAATAATATGCGAATATCAAAGATACATAAGCAAGCAGAAGGGATATCATTATTTCCGTTAAATAATCTACCGTAAGAGACAGTAAAAAAGATACTGCATAGCCAAGTGCAACACCAAGTATTGAACCTCCAAGCGCTTCATATAAAAACTTAAGCGCTGATATGCCGATTATTCCGAAAATATATTTAAATATATTTAAAATATCGCCTTTTAAAAAAATCAATCCTGCATTATGAAAATTTAATCCTAAAAAAACTTCAAACAGCACGAGACTTATTCCGTCGTTAAAAAGACTTTCCCCTTCAAGCACCGTCTTAATGCCGTCGTTGTTATCGCCGTTATAGTCGCCGACGCCGGAATTTTTTTTTGCGCTATTTTTTAATAATGCAAGTATTGAAATAGGGTCGGTAGGGGTAATTATAGCCCCGAATATTAAAGCCTGTTTTAACGGAAAATCCAGAATAAAATGAAAAACTATACCTATAAAAACTGCTGAAATAATAGTGCCGAAAATAGACAATATGCCTATAGGAACAGCGTTTGACATTAATGGAGCAATCTTTATATTAACCGCCCCTTCAAAAATAATAATCGGAAGAAAAACATAATAAATCAAGGTCGGGGTTATTTTTAAATTGGGAAAAATATGAAAAATACCTACAATGAGACCGATAATAACAAGCATAGAGGTGTACGGAATTTTAAAGTAGTTAGTCAAAATTCCGCCTATTGAGGCAATAGAAAGCAGAACAATTGCCGTAATAACTATGTAATGGCTTCCATGCATAATATTTTATTCGGCAGCAGCATCGCCAACGTTATAATTAGTTATAAATACAGATATCGTAAAAGAAATCATGGCTATAATTCCATAAAATATAAACGTATCGCTTAATTTAAAACTGCTGGCTATAAAACCCCCTATCGGCGCCGCAATAGAACCTATGCCGAATCCGGCAAAAAAGAATATCCCGTAAGCCGCCGACCTGTAATATTCTTTTGCATTCCTGCTGATTAGAAGATTTGAGATAGGGTTCATTGAGAAACTGAAGGCGGAATATAGCAGTATAGAAAAAAATAGAATAAACCCCGCTGAAAAACCGGATATTAATATAAATAGACCGGATATTAATATTAAAACGGAAAATACGCTGTGAGGCTTATATCTTTTTGTGATATAGGTGCTTGAATATTGAAACAAAACGCCGACCAGCAGCGCTATAGTCACATAAAAACTGCCTGCCGCAACGGTCTGATTATGAAAAAATAAAAAATTTTTCAGCTTCATCCCCGTATAAGCGGGCAGAAAAGAGAATACTCCCTGAAAAACGAAACCGTTTAAAAATTCAACTATAAAAATAAATGCTATATTTCTGTGAAAAAAGTCATTAAAAAAAGATTTAATGTTTTCGTTTTGTATCTTGTCTTCTTTTATATGAGCTGCTTTTGTATTGTTTATTTTTGTATTGTTTATTTTATTGTTTTCAATTTTGACAAAAAAAGAATAAATAAAAATAGATAAAAAAATCAAACCTAATATTAAATAAGGCGCATTATATCCGAAATAATAGCCTAAAAATCCCGCAAATGCAGCGCTTAAAGCTACGCCTAAAGTTCCGGCTATCCCGTGAATGGCAAAACCTCTCAATTTATCCGTTTTTACAAAAGACATAATGCTTAATCCAACTGGATGATAAATACTTCCGACTAATCCCATTAATATAATAAAAATAGCGAAAATATAAAAATTTCCGGATAAAGCCGCCAAAAATGCGCTTAACGACATACCAAGCAGATAAATCCTGAGCAGTAAATTTTTATTCATCCTGTCTGCGATAAAGCCGATTGGCAGAGAGCCTGCGCCGAACAGGAACAGGTACACGCCTGCAACTATACCGAGCGTTGCAAAATTTACATGAAATTTCGCCTTCAAAAGAATCAAGATTGCCGGAAACGTCAGAATTGCAACATGACAGAAAAAATGCGATAAACTCAAAAGAAATGTTGTTTTGCGTTCATTTTTGGTCATAATTTATATTTTTTTATATTAATTATTTTGTATATATTTTTTTATGCCATAAAATTATAAGTTTTTAAACCACTCATAAGTTTTTTTTATGCCTTCGCTAAAATTAATTTCCGGCTCAAAACCCATATCTTTTTTTATTTTTTCATAATTTAAGCAGCTTGTTTTCTGTTCTCCGAGTTTAGCAGGACCGTGCATTTCTTTAAACTTGCCGCCAAAATTTTTATTAATTTCTGTAAATAAATCGTTAACGCTGATTTCTATCGATGTACCTACGTTATATATGCCGATTTTATCCATATGTTCAAGTGCGAGGATATTTGCTTTTGCTACATCGTCTATATATGTATAATCCCTTGTCTGCTTACCGTCGCCGTTAATAATCGGCTGTTCGTTCTTAAGCATCTTATTTAAAAATATAGCTACAACCCCTGCTTCGCCGTATGGATTCTGCCTTGGACCGTACACATTGCCGTAGCGCAGCGAAACATATTTTAAACCGAATATTTCATAATAAAAGTTTAGAAATTTATCGGTCGCAAGCTTTGCAATACCGTAAGGAGACAACGGCCATTCCGAATGCTCTTCTTTGGTAGGTCTGTCGTCGGTATCGCCGTAAATAGCGCCGCCGGTTGAAGAAAATATAAATTTTTTGATTTTAAAATCATTAGAAAGTTTAATCAGATTAAGCGTCGCCATAATATTTGTCTTAGCGTCAAATATCGGGTCGGAAACTGATTTTCTGACATCAATCTGTGCTGCAAAGTGATATATTATTTCAGGTTTTTCTTCATTGAATATTTTTTCAATTTTATCAAAATCGGTAATATCGGCTTTTATTAATTTAGCTTCTTTATTTACATTATATTCAAAACCGCTTGAAAGATTGTCTATTATGACTAAGTCATGTTTTTTTGCAATAAGCATATCGGCTACATTGCTCCCGATAAACCCGGCCCCGCCTGTTATTAATATTTTCATGCAAACCCTCCGGACATAATACTCAATATATTAAATCAATGAATTTAAGTATTATGAATAATTAAATTGGTGATTAGATTAGATTAATTTGGTTTATTTGATTTATTTGATTTAGTCGTGTTGATTATTTTTTCATTTTTTAAAAAAACTAAAGATTCAGTATGATAAGTACGCGGAAACATATCAAACAGTTTTATGCCGTCAATAAAATATCCTTCCTGAACAAATTCCTTTAAATCCCGCAATAATGTCATTTGGTCGCATGAAAGATAAATAACCAATTTAGGATTCAACTCTGCTATATAACCTACCAAACCTTTTATGCCCGCTCTCGGCGGGTCTATCATTATTAAATCATAACTTGAATTATTTTTCACCGCATTTATTAGAAATTTTTCAGCGTTCTCATTGACAAATGAGATAAACGGCTGCTTTTTATAACCATGCTTTTGATATTTATCCGGTATGCAGCGTTCACGTTCAATACGTTCAATTAAATCATTATTTAATATTATATTTTTATTTGCAAGTTCTATAGAATAAATATTCGATTCTACCCCCGTCATTTGCGAAACAAACGGCAAGGCAAAGAATGTTAAATTTCCATAGCCGCAAAACAGGTCAAGCGCTTTATCGAATAAAAAATTATCCTTGTTTAGTATGCCGCAGCGCTTAGTTTGCTCATCGGCTAAATAATTTATTATAAGATTTATTAAATTTTCGTTTTGTTTTTTATTCACCTGAATAAACGAAAAAGATTCGTAAGCAAATTTAATACCGGACAGTGTAAAATAATCGTTAATATCTTCTGTTATTTCTGTTATTTCCATAGTTTTTCTTATTTCCTGCGTGTCTTTCTTTTTTTCTATCTTTTCTTTTTTCCCGTTGAATTCTATATAAATTTTAGTTAGAGCCAGATTTGATAATATTTTTTTTTCTTTCTCAGAAAATTCTTCTTTTAATTGCAATATTGCGCTCTGCGCTTCCGCGTCGGTTAAAATTATTGATTTAATCTTTTTCAGCAGACTTTTATTATTTTTAAGAAAAAAGTTCCTGAGCGTTTCTATCATTATATTTATCCTGCCGCTTGCAAGATAGCAGTAATCGACATCCACGACATAATGAGAATTTTTTTTGAATAATCCTACGGCTTCGTCCGAATGAACTTTTAAACTTATTTTTTGTCTGTAATGCAAAACATTTTCAGATTTTATTATGTCTATTGTTTCATACAGCTTATTGTTATATAGCTTATTATTATTAATAGACAATCCGGTCTTTGCAAAATTATCTGCGAATATTTTTTTCTTCCAGAAAACTTCTGTTTCATAAGATATATTAAGATAATTGCATCCGCCGCATAGCGTAAAGTACCGGCATACAGGTTTCACCCGGGAAGAGGAAGGATGAACAATTTTATTAATCTTTCCAAAACCGTACCGCTTATGCTCTTCGTAAATAGCGACTTCCGCCGTATCGCCCGGGCAGGCATACTCGACAAATGTTATCTTGTCGCCGCATTTATCCTGCTCTTTGCCTACTCCATAGCCGTTATATGCCAATCCGACTATTTCAAGTATCGCTGCCGCATCATTTTTTTTATTGTCTTTTTTCAATTGTCTTTTTTCATTAGCTTTATTATTTTCGTTAGCTTTTATAGCTTTATTATAAGTTTAATTATTAAAAAAACCAAGCGGCAAAATTATAATTTGCATAACCGTCATACAAATAATATAAATATATATATATTTTTATATATATATTTATATATAAAAATGCTATAATTATAATATATTATAATTATAATGTTGATTAATTACGAAAATAGGTGTAAATTTAAATTTTTAGGAGGAGATAATAAAAATGGCTAAAATTTTAATTGCCGGAAGCGGCTTTGCCGGACATTACGGCGCCTTAATTCTTAATGATATTTTAAAAAATAAAGGGACACATGAAATAACGGTAATAACGCCTAACACAACATTTAATTATCTGCCTTCTTTAGTATGGGTAGGGGTTAATAAAATGAAAGCGGAGAAGACTCAATTTAATTTAAAAAAAATATACGATAAAGTAAATATCAACTTTAAACACGCGTTTATAAAAGAAGTTCATCCCGATAATAATTTCGTCATCATTGAGCCTTCGGATATTGATTCCGATGTCAAAAACCTTAATAATACGCATAGCGGCAAAATGCTCTCTGAAAACGCAAATATAAACAAGCCGAATAATATTAATTCTGCGGATATCGGCGCGACAAATCAAAATAAAATAGAATATGATTTTTTGCTTATGGCTACAGGTCCAAAATTAAATTTCGAAGCTACCGAAAATTTAAATCCTGAATTCGGTTATAATAATTCAATCTGCACTCCGCATCATGCAATGGATACCGCAAAAAACTATCTTGCATTAATTGAAAGAATGAAAAAGGGCGATAAGGCTAAAATTTTTGTCGGGACAGGACACGGAACTGCGACATGCCAAGGAGCCGCTTTTGAATATATCGCAAATATTCATTATGACCTTGTTGAAAGAAAACTGAGGGACAGGGCAGAAATAACATGGCTTTCAAACGAGCCCAAACTTGGCGATTTCGGTATGGACGGCGTTGAAGTAAGGAAAGAATCCTTAATATATACTTCGGAGATGATGGCCGAAGGTGTATTTAACTATTGCGATATTAAATATCAGATAAGAAGTCATGTGCATAAAATAGACGATAAAAAAATATATACCGAAAATATAGACGGCGAGTTCAAGGAACTTGAGTGCAATTTCGCTATGCTGCTTCCTCCTTTTACCGGAAATTCTATAAAATGGATAGGAGAAAACGGGGAAGATATAAAAGAAAAGATTTGCAATCCTGCAGGATTCATAAAAGTTGACGCTGCGTACGGAAAATCTTACGAAGAATTAGACGGTCCGGACTGGCCGAAAACATATCAGACTCAATTATATAAGAATATTTTTGCGGCAGGAATTAACTTTGCCCCTCCCGGACCTTTATCTAAACCAAACAAAAGTCCTAACGGTACGATAATAAGCCCTGCGCCTCCAAGAACCGGATATACGGCTGAATTATCGGGTAAAGCTGCGGCTTTAAATATAGCGGATATGGTCGAAGGCAACGAACCTTCGCATAATGCGTCTATGGCAGATACTCCCGGGCTTTGCGTCGCTTCAATGAAAGAAGGATTTTTTAACGGACTTGCCGGAACAATAGCTGTATACCCTGTGGCAAGAAACAGAAAAGAATATCCGGAGTACGGAAGAAATCTTGATTATTCCGTAGCGGAAGTGGGGAAAGCCGGCGGCTGGTATAAAGTAGGTCTTCATTATTCATTTTTATATAAACTTCAGGCAAAACCGGGCTGGAAAATAATTCCATGAAAAAATCAAAATTTAAAAAGGCGAAAAAATGGCAGATAATAATAAAAATAAGATAAAACCAAAGTTCAGATTCACTAAAAAAGATATAAAAAAACAAAATTCATTTATATATCAGATAAAAAGAGCTATATCTCTCGGTTTTGTCTTCTTAAACTTAGTGAAAAAATCTAAATAAAATAAACTAAGATATAAATATATTTAGTATAAAAATACGATTCAGCTCTTGCATTTTATGCTATTATGCATTATCATAATAATAATTTGTTATTATTAAGCAGTTATTTAATTATTAAATATTAATAAGTTTAGCATATTCAAGAGGCGCTGAAATGAATTTTAAAGACATAAACTATAAAAAGAAATCTTCTGTAATAATAATTTTAATTTTATCTATCTTCATTGTATCATCTTCTCTTAGCGGATGTGCTACATCAAGAGCTACCGCGGCAAGCGGTACTACAGGCGCAATATTCGGAGCGGGCACGGGCTTCGTTATAGGAGCATTAACGGGCGGACCTATAGGCGCAATAATTGGTACTGCAGCCGGACTGTCAATCGGGTACGGCGTGGGATATGCAACCGGCAAGTATGTAGTCACAAGAGAAGGAAACATAAGGGGGCTTTCAATGCTTAACCTCCCTTATCAGCTTGCCAGCAACGAAGCAATATACGACCCGTCGAGTAATTTTAAATTTAATTTTAAACAGATAAAAGGGGTTTTGGTTTCTAATTTAAAAATTGCAATATATCCTAAAACAATAACGCCGGGTGAAACAATTAAACTGATTATGTCATACAATGTTCTTGGAACCAGAACAAGCGTACAAAATTCTGCTATTACAGAAGACAGACTGCTTGAGGGTATAAACGGAAAGATCTATTACAATCATGTTTCTACGACCAACATAAGCAGAGAAGGAAAGTATAAAACAGAGCTGAACGTTAAGATACCGCCTGCTACCAAACCGGGCGTGTATGTCTATCAGGCAACATTAAAAATCAACAACGGATTAAGCGCCTTGAGTTCTATGATATACAAGGTCCGTTAACTAATATTCATTTGTTCAGCTAAAAAATATTCTTTAATAAAACAGCAGCCGGCAGTACGCGACGTTGGACGGCGATGGTTGAATTTGCTATGATTTGTTACCGAGCTGTTATTTATTATTAAGATTGATAAAATCTATTACTTTGTTAATAGCATTTGCTCTGTGGGATATTTTATTTTTTATTTCCTCGCTAAGCTCTGCAAGGGTTTTATTAAACTCTGGAACATAAAATACGGGGTCGTATCCGAATCCCGCAGCACCGGCGAGCTCTTCCGTAATTGAGCCGTTCAATTCGCCATAGAAGAAATTGTGCTTCCCGTTCCTTACGTCATATAAACATGCCCAGCAGACAAATTTGGCTTCCCTGCCGTCAATACAGTCTTCCTTGTTAGCTTTCATCTTATTTAGAAGTTTATTAATATTATTAATCCTGATATTCACAATGTTGTCTTTGCCGTTTATATTTGCCGGAACTGCTGCGGCGGCGCCGTCATCCGGTTCAGAATATCTCGCCGTATATAATCCGGGCTCATTATTAAGGCATTTAACTTCCAATCCCGTATCTTCGGATATAATATAGTATATATTATTATTACTTTTATCATTATTTTTTAGCAGAGCATAATATGCTTCCGCCTTAATTAAGGCATTATCTTTATATGTTAATCCGTCTTCGACTATATTTTTCGGACCAAACAGAGCATCGGCGTAAATAAGCCTAACATCATGGCAGTCTTTCATAATAAATGAAATTTCTTGAAATTTATGCTTATTGCCTGTTCCTATAAGAATATTCAATGTACCTCAGCCTCCTGCAATTACTTTTAATTTAATAATTTTCAGTTTGATACCCGTTTATTTATTCTGCATATAATTTATTTATAATTTTAAAATAATATTATATAATAGCTTAATTCGTTAATCCGGTACGGCAATATCATTTCATGATAATATTTTACTATAAACAACATAATATTTACAGATAAAAACATTAGGCAAAATGGAACATATACTTACTTGCATTATTTACATTCTGGCAACATATATGCTGGGGAGTTTTCCGACATCCGCAATAATAGCCAGATTGGTCGGCGGACTAGACCTTTCTAAAACCGGCAGCGGAAATCTTGGAGCAACCAACGTATCAAGGGTTATCGGAAAAAAATACGGCATAATAACCTTGGCGGCGGATGCGCTAAAAGGCTTTATACCCGTTTATATCGCCTTTAAATATTATAAATTTTTTCATTTTTCGTTTATTATGCTGTCTATTATAATGATTGCGCCTATAATCGGACACTGTTATTCAATTTATATAAAATTTAAAGGCGGCAAGGGCGTTGCAACAGCTCTCGGCGTCTTTGCCGCAGTATCGCCGGAGGCTGTACTGCTGGCGCTGGCGATTTTTATAGTAATGCTCTTCTTAAGCAGATATGTTTCTCTGTCGTCGATTACAGCAGCTTTTTTTATGCCTTTTCTTGTCTTTTACAGTTTAAGGAATATGGATTTCTTCATCGCATCATGTTTCATTTCTTTATTGATAGTATTTAAACATATTCCGAATATCACAAGACTTTTGAACGGCACAGAAAATAAAATAAATAAAAAAAAACAATTGTAATTACAATAAATTCATTTTTTTTGTGTATCCCCTCAGCAGCAAAGAATTGAGGGATACCGTTATGCTTGAAACAGCCATTGCGGCTCCGGCAATAGCCGGCGGAAGAAGCCATCCCGTAAAATGATAAAAAAGACCGGCTGCAAAAGGAATGCCCAATCCATTAAAAAAAAATGCCCAAAATAAATTCTGTTTGATTTTGCTTAATGTTTTTCTGCCCAACGATATACTTTTATATACGTCTTTGATATCGCTTTTTACAAGAACGACATCACCTGTTTCACGCGCCACATCGGTTCCGCTTCCGATAGCTATTCCGACATCGGCTGCTGCAAGAGCCGGCGCATCGTTAATACCGTCTCCTATCATTGCAACTTTTAAATTTTTATTTTTAAGTTTTTCTATTTCTTTTAACTTATCCTGCGGTAAAACATTTGCGATAATATTTTGAAATTTTATTCCAATTTTTGAAGCGGTTAATTCAGCAGATTTTAAATTATCGCCCGTCAGAAGGTATGAATCTATCCCTATCGTTTTCAGTTTTTCGACGGTTTCTCCGGCATCCTCTTTTATTTTATCCGACATTGCAATTATACCGATTATTTTAGAATCAACGGCGATACCTATTACAGTTTTTCCGTCCGAGCTTAATTTTTTTTCTAATGCTTCAAACTCTGCCCTGTTTATTATTTCAATTTTCGCAGCGCCTTCTTTGTTCCCGCTTTTATTTCCGCCGTTATCGGTATATTTTTCGTCTATATATTTAGCCGCATTGTCAAAGAGTTCTTTTTTGCCGATTAATATATTATTCCCGTTATATGTAAAGCTTAAACCGTATCCGCCGATTTCTTTATAGTTATAATTTTTTATAAAATTATTTATGCTGTCAGCATGAACTTCGTTATCTATTAATAACGCGCCGTTCAAATCATTTATTAAATCATTCGTCCGGTTAAACTTATTTGATTTATTAAATCCATTAGCACTTTTACCGCCGTCTTTAATTGTCTTCTCCCATTTTTCTGTTATAGCCTTTGCGATTGGGTGAGAAGAAAATTTTTCGCCGAATGCGGCAATAGACAAAATTTCGTCTTCAGAATACGCCGCCTCTGAAAGAGATGAAGAAGAGATTGAGGATGCAGGCTTATTATTGCTGGCGGCGGAAGCGAGAGAAATTATGTCCGTTATTTCAGGCTTACCATATGTTACCGTTCCCGTTTTATCAAATACGACAGCGTTAATCCTTGCCAATTCTTCAAGTGCGGAAGATTTTTTAATTAATATGCCTTTTTCAAGTCCGACTGCGCTTCCTATCATAA
>JAKAFU010000023.1 GCA_021825865.1 bacterium | reverse complement strand
TAAGGCGCCCCCCCCCCCCCTTTTTTTTAGTCAGTTAATCGGTTAGTTAATTAATTATTTGGTTGTTTAGTTATTTAATTATTTAATTAACATATGGGCTTAACTTTTTGCAATATTTATTATAGCTATATCCTTGTCTGTTGTCTGCAGCAGTTGTTTTTCAATATGATTTTAACTTTTAGCAATACTTATTATACCTATATCCTGCCTGTAATATTTATTTTTAAATTGAATAGCGCCTGCCGCATTATAAATATTATTTACAGCAGTTTTTAAATCTTTATTCTTAGAACAGATATTTAAAACCCTTCCGCCGTCGGTAAAATATTTATCGTCTATTTTTTTTGTTCCGGCGTGAAATATATAAATATCTTTATCTTTATCCATATATCCCAAATTATCTGTGCCGTAATGAAAATATTTTTCATACTCTCCGAATGATATTTCAAAACCCTTTTCGTATTTTCCGGGATAGCCTGCGGAAGATAAAACTAAACAAGCCGCCTGCTCATTATCAAATTCAAGATTATAATCATCTAAAGTTCCATTTATACATGATTCAAATAAACCGACGATATCCGATTTTAATCTTGTTAAAATAGACTGCGTTTCAGGATCTCCAAATCTGACGTTAAACTCTAAAACATAAATATCATCGCCTTTAATCATTAATCCTGCATACAATATTCCTTTGTAAACAATTCCTTCATTTTTTAATGCCGACAATACGGGTTCTATAATATTTTTTTTTATCTTTTCTTCCAAATCGGCAGATAAAAAAGGGTGCGGAGAGATAGATCCCATTCCGCCCGTATTTTCTCCTTTATCCCCGTCATAGGCTTTTTTATAATCCATGCTGGTAGCCAGGGGTTTATAAGTTTTGCCATCCGACGCAATCATATAAGATAATTCAAAACCTTCTAAATAATCTTCTATAACGACCGTTTCCCCGCTTTCACCAAATATTTTTTTATTAAAAATCAAATCGAGATAATCTTTTGACTCAATAATATTCTGCGGTATAAACACGCCTTTTCCCGCGGCAAGACCGCTTGCTTTAATTACGATAGGATGCAGCTTGTTTTGAATGTACGCATACGCGGTCTCAAAATCGTTAAAAGACCGGTAATCCGCAGTTTTAATCTTATTTCTTTTTAGAAATTCTTTTGTAAATTGTTTAGAAGATTCAAGAAGCGCAGCTTTTTTACCCGGTCCGAATATTTTTAGTCCGCTATGTAAAAATTTATCGGCTATTCCAAGTGAAAGGGGCACTTCTGGTCCGACAACCGTTAAATCTATTTTTTCCGATAAAGAAAAATTAAGCAGCCCGTCAATATCGTCATATTTAATATTTACTATTTTAGCGTTATCGGATATGCCGCCATTGCCGGGTGCGCAATATAGAACAATATCTCTTCCGGATTTTAAAATAGAATAAATTATAGCATGTTCTCTGCCGCCTGAACCTATAACAAGAATTTTCATGTTTTTTTATTGTAATATTATTATCATTTAGTGTTTAAAATGTCTGATTCCGGTAAAAATAAGGGCAATGCCTGATTTATTAGCTTCTTCTATCACCTCTTCATCCCTTATGGAGCCGCCCGGTTCGATAATAGCGGAAACGCCCACCGTTTTAGCATATTCTATTGAATCCTTAAAAGGGAAAAACCCGTCTGATGCCATAACACATTTTTCAATTTTATTACCGTAAGAAGAGAGCATCTTTTCATAAGCAAATTTTGCGCTGTCTATTCTTGACATCTGCCCTGCTCCTATACCGAGCGTAACGCCGTCTTTTGCATATACGATAGCATTGGACTTTACATGCTTTGCAATCTTCCATGCAAAGAGCAAATCGTTAAACTGAAATTCATCCGGTTTAGTATCGGAAACGGTTTTGAATTGTATTATATTATCCGTTTTAATATCTTTTTCCTGCATTAAAATGCCGCCTGCTGCAGTTCTTAAAATAATCTCCGAAGACGACAAAATAAAATATTCGGAAACCTTAATTATAATCGTATTTTTTTTTGATTTTAATATTTCCAGTGCGTCAGCTTCAAAATCAGGCGCAATTATTACTTCCACAAACATGGGTTTAATTTCTGCGGCTGTTTCTTTGTCTATAATCCGGTTAAAACCTATAATGCCGCCGTAAGAAGATAATTCATCGGCTTTTTTTGCCTTTAAAAATGCATCTTTTAATGAAATACTGCTTATTGCCGCACCGCATGGATTGGTATGTTTTATTATTACTGAAAAATATTCTCCCGCGCGGTTTTTACTGTTTTTATTCTCATTATTTGCTCCATTAGCTCCTATATCCGCATATTGTTTGTTATTATCATCATCATCCGAAAAATAAAAATCTTTTATAATATTTAAACACGAATCTATATCAAGCAAATTATTATAAGATATTGCTTTACCGGACAGTTTTTCAAAATTTTTACTCGTTCCGCTGCCGCTCATAATTGGACTAATTGGATTATCCGCGAAACGTAAATTATCGTGCATATCAATCATATCGTTCATATTACTCATATCATGGCTTTTATTGCTTTTATTCTTTCTGCTGTTATCATTATCATCATCATCGTTATTACCAAGACCAAGGCTGATACCGCTGCTTAGAATATTAACACTATAATTATAAAATGATGCTTTTTGATGCGGATTTTCTCCGTATCTTAATGTATCGATTTTGTTTAGCTGAATGCCTAACCCGTCGGCATTTAATAAACTCTCGATATCAGGCAGGTAATTCGCATTTTTGTTCACATTATCGGATTTAAGATTTAAAAAAGAAAAAATTTCATTATCATATTCGGCTGTTTGTTTAAAAACCTCAACAGCCAGTTCAAATTTTATATTTAAAGGAATTCCGGCGGCTTCAATATGTCTGCCGATATTTTGAGCAATGCTTCTTCTGCCGGTATTATTATCATTAAAATTATTTGCGCCTGTATTTTTTTGAGCGTTTAATTCGTCAATTTTTACTTTATAAGAGGTTAATCCGCCGTTTAATTTATCACCGCATTTTTTAATATACGGAATAATTCTTTTATATTGGCGCGGGTCGGATAATACGGTAACATATTTGAAATTTTTTGCTGCCGCCCTGAGCAAAGAAACTCCGCCTATATCTATATATTCTAATTTTTCATCAAAAGTTATATCTTTATCTTTCATTGCCTTGAACGGATAAAGATTAACTATGACAAAATCAATAAAATTTATTGAATTTTCAGTTAAATCTTTTAAATGATTTTTATCTTCCCTTAAGGAAAGAATGCCGCCAAAAACCGCAGGATGAAGCGTTTTGACCCTGCCGCTTAAAATTTCGGGGAAGTTAGTTATTTCGTCCATTTTTTTTAATTTTATACCGGCAATATTTTTTAAATAATTATAAGTGTTGCCTGTTGCTATAATAGTGTAGCCGGCAGAACACAGACAGACGGCAAGCCCGTCTATTTCGGTTTTATCAAAAACAGATATTAGAGCATATTTTTCACCGGTTGAATCTGTTGTATGAACATTATTGCTATTGCTCAGTCCGTCCGGAGCAGTTATTTTATTGGTCGAATCGGCTGCGCCGGTGAACTCTGCAATATTTTTCCTATCGTCTTCATTGTTGCCGATTTGTTTTTTAGATGTCATTATGTTATAATCCTTTAGTATTTTTTATAATATCTATTTTTTACGGATATATTTTGTATTTATATTTTTTTATTTTTATAATATATTATATTTATTTAATTTTAATTATATTTATAAAATTAAATTCATTGCATTATACTTGATTTGTAGTATAATTTCAATTATTAAATAACATTGTTTGATAAAAAGATTATTGGACAAAAAATATGAACAAAAAACCGGGTAAGTTTAATACTCGAAAATTTAGAAAAATAAAATTAATGCTGGTTGTATTTATAATTGTCGGGGAAATTTAATATGCAAAAATTTAGAAAAATAAAATTAATGCTTGTTGTATTTATAATTGTCATGGTTATGAATTTGCTGACAGGGTGCGCTCTTTTAGTTATAGGAGGATTAGCCGGAACAACGGGTTATTTAGCCGCAAAACAGGGTTATGGAGTACAATCGCCAGTAACTAAAAAATAACTAAAAATAGTGAAATAATGAATACAAAAAAAAGATATATTGTATATTTAAATCTTTTTATTTCTATTATTATGGGCGTTTCGGCTCAGATTCTTATGAAGTACGGAATGGAAAGCATAGGTCATATAAATAATTTATTTTCAATAAAAATTATTTATATGTTCTTAAATATATTTGTTTTATCCGGCATAATATCTTATCTTATTTCTATGTTTTTCTGGATAAACGTATTGTCAAAAATAGACCTTTCGGCTGCCTATCCTTTCGTCAGCATAGGAATTATCCTTACAGTATTGCTTGCGGCCGTCATGCTGTCCGAAAAAATAACGGTTCAGAGATGGGTAGGTATATTTATAATTATAATAGGAGTTTATATTATAGTTTCCACACATAAAGTCAATAAAGAATAAAATAAATAGAACAAGGCAAAACAAGTCAAAGCCAGTATAAAAACTAACAAACACAAACAAGAACAAGGCAAGAATAAGGCAAAAACACCGGCAAAGACAAATAAAATCATGCAATATACTAAAATACGGGTATTTTAAAATGGAAAAAATCATCCGCTCAAAATTTAATGAATCGCAAGAAATAAATCGTCTTATTTCAGAAGATAACGATATTATAAATAAAATACAAAAATTTGCCGAATCGATTATAGAAACTTACAAAAACGGGGGTAAACTTTTTATAGCCGGAAACGGCGGCTCAGCCGCAGATTCTCAGCATATAACCGCAGAATTGGTTTCAAGATTTTACAAAGAAAGAAAGGCGCTGCCTGCAGAATCGTTGAACGTCAATACGTCAAACTTAACGGCAATAGCAAACGATTATGATTTTTCGGAAGTTTTCTCAAGACAGCTTGAAGCAAACGCAAAAGAAGGGGATATTTTTTTAGGTATATCAACGTCGGGAAATTCTAAAAATATAGTAAAAGCATTAAAAAAATCGAAGGACATGAATATCGCAACATTAGGTTTTACCGGAAAAGGCGGCGGCGAAATGGCTGGACTGTGCGACAATATAATAATGGTGCCGTCCTCCAATACTCCAAGAATTCAAGAATACCACATAACAATCGGACATATTATATGTGAGCTCATCGAATCGTCATTATTTCCTGACTAATGCAAACTGCTCGAACTTGTGTCTGCAAAAAAATTTTGCCGCAATACAATTAAGATGTAAGATGCAGTAAAAACAATCGCCTCAACAAGCTATTGTTCTCTCAAGCTATCTAAGAAATAACCGAACGCAGCGTTCAGCAGAAAAATTTTCGCTGCAGTAAAAAATAAATGCAATTATAATAAATTATAATATTTGCTCAGCAGCACCATGCTTAATTCAAAATGAAATTAAAATGGCGATAAACAATAAATGCAATTGTAATAAATTATAATATTTATCCGGCAGCGCCGTGTATAATTAAAAATAAAATTAAAACGGCGATAAATCGGATATATTTGCGGTTTCAAACAAAGAAGAATATAGTTTCATAGCATATAAATCTGTCATTCCGCTTATATAATCCGCACACATTTTATATAATTTGTCTTCGTTGTATTCATCATAAAAACCGTTATTATAAAGCTCCTGAAAATCATCGGGATAGAGTTTCAGCGTCTCATCTTCTTCGCCTTCATATTTTTCTTTTGAGGAAAATTTATCAAATAATTTTATTAAGATATGTCTGGCTTTATTTCTATTAAATAAAATATTCCGGTCTTCCATTACCAATTTATAAGAAATAATTTTCAATGCTTTAATTTCTTCATTAATATTATTTTTCCCCACGACGCTGTATTTATAAGAATAATCATTTTCAATATCTAATCCCGGAATTCCGTTTTCTATTAAACTAAAAAAATCTAAAAGTTCAGAATTATTATCTGCAGATTTAAAAAAAATGTTATTATTAGACAGGAAATTAGCAGATTTAAAAATTCCTTTTCTTTCGGTTATATCAATATTAACTATAAATTTTGATATATAATTTGAAAAAAATTCTTTTAATTTCATTTTTATTTCAAGCTGCGGCATTTTAGTAGTATTTGTTCTAAAAATATTACCTAAATTACTGAAAAAAATATCAATGCTTTTTTTATTTTTTTCATTAGCGTCAAATTTTATTTTATTATAACCGTTAATATCGATTAATTTGGATTCTACCCCGTCTTCAAGGTCGTGCGTAGCATATGCTATATCGTCCGCTGCATTTAGAATCTGACACTCCAGACTCCTTGTCAATTCAAAAAAGTATTCTTTAACGGAGTTGTTCGAATTTAACAAATTATAATTATTTTTTATAAAATATATAAATTCGTCTCCGTGTAATCTTCTTAAAATAAATTCGTCTGAATCATATATGAAATGCTTTTTTTTATCGGAAAATTTAAAAGGAAGTTTATATTTAAGTATTCCGTCAATAGTTTTAAGACATGGATTAAGCCCGCACAGTCTTATTTTTCCGTCATTACCATTGTCATATAATTTCTTTTCAAGAAAATTAAGTATCCTGATGTTCTGTCCGTTAGCTTCAAAACCGCATCTGCCTCCCGTCAATTCAGACAGCTTGGAATTTATGATTTCTTCGCCGAGATGACCAAAAGGCGGATGCCCTATATCATGGGCAAGGGCTATTGCCTCTATGAGATCGAGACTGATATTTAGTCCGTGTTTGTTATTAATATTAGCAGCAATAGAACGCGCTATCTGAGATACTTCAAGTGAATGGGTAAGCCTGGTTCTGTAATAATCAAGAGTGAACACTCCGAAAACCTGCGTTTTATTTCTCAATCTTCTAAAAGAACTTGAATGTATTATTCTGTCCCTGTCTATCTGAAAAGGATTTCTTAATGAAGGCTCCTTTTTTTTATAGCTGCAGTCATCAAAAATCCGTTCCGCATTAGAACAAGCTTTATCTTTTCCGCTGCCGCCGTCCGCAAAATTATAATAAGATTCAATCATTTAAAAACTGCCTCATTAACAATATGTTTTTTTTCACTCTAAAAAACTTGCTTTTATTTTTTAATAAATATATACTAAATCAAAAATTTTTTAAAATTTTAAAAATATAATACAATAATAATACAAAACAATTATATTTACAAATTTTATATAGAACATCTAATATATTTAATTTGCATTACATATTAACATATTAATACTATATAGAATACATAATAATATTTAAGCTGCATTACATGTTAATAGCGTATTTTGTTTATTATATTAAAATGTTTATATATATGCGCTTTATTTTAAGAGTTGCATAACATATTTATATAAAGTGAGTTTGATATCTCAATTTTACTAAACGCCAAATACTGAGTTTAAGAAAATGTTAAGAATACATTAAGGAGACATTATGAAGACGGAACAAAAAATTGCTAATAAAGAAGCTAAAAATATAGACGTGCTGCATGAAGACGCCGCGGATTTAATAGATTCGGGCGACCCTGATTTCACGCCGGAAGAACTCGCTGCAATAAAACAGAATTTAATTGCAATGAGAAAATCTCTTTTAAAAGAAATAGATATGAGCATTAAGGAAGGTTCTTCTAAAGACACGACCGAACCAAGCGGGGATATATACGATATTTCTTCAAATGAAAGAGACCGCGAATTGTCTTATATGCTTGGAGATAGAGAAAGAAACAAATTGAGGGAAATAGATAACGCAATTTCTAAAATTGAAGACGGAACATATGGAATATGCGATGAATGCGGAGAAACTATTTCTAAAAAAAGATTGTCGGTTATTCCTTATTCTAATCTATGTATAGCCTGTAAATCAAAAATAGAAAAAGAAGAAAAAGAGAAGTTAAACGACAGCTATTCCGATAACTTTAACGCAATAGCAATTTTAGATGAAGATACAACATATAATCATACGGAAGAATAATACGGAAAAAAACAATTTACCTGAACATCTCCGTATTCTTTTAACTCTGGTTCATTCTTAATACATTGAACTTCTCTTCTGCTGCATAAATTATAATATACGCAGCCACGGTTATTTTTTTCTATTCCTGTTGCTGCATTTATATTGTTTATATTAATATTGCCGGCATCGGCAAATTGCAATATATTTTTTGGACCATACGCCAGAATAGATTCCAATAAAACTCTTGAATAGGGATGCAAAGGACCATCGAAAAATTTATCTACCGGAGATATTTCCATGATTTTTCCGCCGTACATGACACAGACTTTGTCCGCCATATGTCTTACTAACCTTAAATCGTGGGTTATAAATATATAAGTAAGATCATTTTTTTCATGTAAATCTAAAAGCAGATTTAATATCTGAGCTGAAACAGACACATCAAGAGCGGACACCGGCTCGTCAAGCACAAGAAGTTCAGGATTAACCGATAAACTTCTTGCTATAGATATTCTCTGCCGCTGCCCTCCGGATAACTCATGCGGAAATTTGAAGACATAATTTTCATCTAAACCTACTTTTTTAAGCATCTGCATTGAATGCTCCAGAGCGTCTTTTTTTTTAATGATTTTATTTTTTATTGCCGGCAAAGATACGATTTTATAAATCTTTTTTTTGGGATTTAGCGAAGAATACGGGTCTTGGAACACTATCTGAATTTTTTTTCTCAAATCTAATTTTTTTAAATTATAATTTAGTATATTGCCTTTATAAAAAATTTCACCGGAAGACCTGTTTGTAAGTCCCAAAATTAATTTTGACAATGTCGATTTCCCGCATCCTGTTTCACCGACAATTGAAAAAATATCACCTTTATAAACATTAAAGGAGACATTGTCCACAGCCTTTATGATATTTTTTTTAAAATTAAATAATGAACCATAGCCTGAATAATGTTTACTCAGCTTATTTATGCTTAAAACTTCAGAATCCTTGCCGTTATCCATAAAATAGAGTTATAGAGTTATAGAGTTATAGAGTTATAGAGTTATAGAGTTATATTATAATATATCTTTATTGTAATTATATAGTTAATTATAATATAATAATTAACTATCAATTTTTTTATTGTATATTTACGCATCTTGCAAATCTCCCGCTGCTTAATTTTAACAGCGGAATTTCATTTAAACACTCCTTGGTTTTTTTAAAGCATCTATTGTAAAATCTGCACTTTCCCGATTTAAAATCGCTCTGGCTCAATGTACCGGGGATAACGAAAAGTCTTTCACGCGGAGCGTAATCTTTTGATAAACCGTGGACTGATTTCGTTAAAGATATTGAATACGGGTGCATCGGATTATTTATTATATCTTCAGTTGAGCCGTATTCCATAATTTGTCCTGCGTAAAATACTATTGTTTTATCGGAAATATTTCTTGCAATGCTTAAATCGTGGGTTATAAATAATACGCTGACATTTTTTTCGAACCGCATTTTTTCAATCAGAGCCAGAACCTGAAGCGAAGTTTTGACATCTAACGCTGTTGTCGGTTCATCAGCCACAAGGACAGCCGGTTCAAGCACCATTGCCATTGCAATCATAACTCTTTGTCTCATGCCTCCCGAAAGTTCGTGAGGATAAGAATTAAAACGGGCTTTTCCGTCAATTCGCATAAGTTCAAGATAATGTATCGCAACATCGCAGGCATCTTTTTTTTTCATTTTTTTATGCGCTAAAATTGCTTCGACGATTTGCTCCCCTATTTTTATAACAGGATTTAAAGAAACATTGGGGTCTTGAAAAATCATCGAAATTAAACGCCCTCTTACGCCGCTCAATTGATTTTCTTTTAATTTTACTATATCAACTTTTTCAAAACCGCCTGAGTCAGATATTAATATGCTGCCTGATGAAATTTCGGATATATAAGGAGGATTAAGCCTCATTAGCGATAAGCCTAAAAAAGATTTCCCGCTTCCGGATTCGCCCACAACGGCAATGATTTCTCCATTTTGAACGCCAAATGAAACGGAATCTGCAACATTAAAAAATTCTTTTTTTTTAAAATCGGTATAAAGTTTTACGGTTAAATCGTTAATTATCAAACTCATGCGGCATTTTTTATTATATTATTTTTACATTTTTTTTAGAATAGGCACAGATAATAAATTCAGACCGGACTCAAGAATTATTTTTACCGATATAAGAAGCATAATCCTGTTATACACAAAATCAGATTTAAGATTCATCAGTTTATAATTTTGGTAATAGCTGTTAAAAAGTGCAGCTGCATCTAATAAATATGTGCTTATTACAGAGGGCTCGTCATGAGATGCCGCGTCTTTTATCGTATCTTCAAACAGGGATAAATGTTTAACAATTTCAAATACTAATTCAAAATCATAGTCGTTTATGCTGCAAAAATCTTTTTTTTCTGCATCTGTAATAATATTATAAAATGCTTCAGAAGAGTATAAATTTTCTATTTTAATTTTAAATGAATATTCTTTATCCAGTTTTTCAATAAGACTATTGATTCTGGCAACCGAATATTGCAAATAAGGACCCGTCTGCCCTTCGAAAGAAAGTACGTTGTCCCAATTAAAATTTACGTCAACATTGCGCCGTGTCTTGAGGTCGTTGAATATTACCGCTCCTATGCCGACTTTTAACGCTATGTCGTCATTATCATTATAGGCATCGGCATTGACACCGGCATCTGACGAAGTAAGAGGCGCAGACGCGCTGTTTTCCGACTTATCGGCAGCACTGACGTTTGGATTTAACATATGCTGTTTGTCTGTTTTAAGTTTCAGCCGTGCTTTTTCTTTAGCTTCGTTAATATAGTCTTCTAAAAATACGAGATTGCCTTTTCTTGTGGACATTCCTATTATTCTGCCAAATTTTATATGGTGCAGTCTGCCTGAAATTTCAGAAGCGTATCTAAGAAATAAATCCTGTTTTTCAAATTTTATTTCATTTTCTTTAAGAATTTTAAATATATTAAATAACTGGCTGAAATGAAGAGACTGCTCTGAACCTACGACATACAGCATTTTATCAAATTTAAACTTTTTAAATCTCAGAAGCGCGGTAGCAATATCACGAGAAAGATAAAGGGTTGTTCCGTCACTTTTTGCTATTAAAGCAGGTGTTTTTTCCATAGGAATTACAACGGCATCCATACTTCTTTCCGCAATATTGGCTCTCAGCAGCGTATCAACCAAATTAACGGCTATTTTTGATGCTTGAGACTCCCCTTCGTAAAAATCAAAAGATACATTGATTATATTATAAATGCGCTTAAATTCTCTTATGCTTAACTTTCTAAATAATTTCCATAAATATAATTCGCCTGAAATTTCTTGACCTGCGGTCTTATCTCTATCATTATCTCTATTTTTATCTATATCTTCATTTCTGTCTTCATCTTTGTATTCATTGTATTCTTTATATTCTTTTTCTTTGTATTCTTTAGCATTACCGGATTTACGCACCTCAGCGCTATACTCTCTAAAATTGTCATTACAAAAGTTATAAACATCGCCATTGATATTATTATCATAGTTGTCTAAATCATCTCCAATATCGTCAAACAGTTCAGATACGTCATCTATTCCAATAATCGATTGCTCAAGTTTTTTAAATCTGAGCCTGGCTTCATCGTCAAGCTCAGGGTTATTTTCCGATTCAGAATGAAATTTTACATATAATTTGTATAAAAACTTTATGGGGTCGTTTTTAAATTCAGTTAAATCAAGATTGGCATTTTTAAAACGGCAGAATGCGGTTATCAGCTTCCCGAATTGCGTTCCAAAGTCTCCAAGATAGTTTATTTTTACAGTCTTGTACCCGCAAAAATCATAAATACGCGCAAGACTCATGCCTATCACAGTCGACCTTAAATGTCCTACTCCAAAAGGTTTTGCTATATTTGGGGAAGAAAAATCTATTATTACAGTTTTACCTTTACCCAAATAGTTTTTGCCGTAATTATTTTTTTTTGCTAAAATTTCTGCAATAATATAATTAACGAATTTCTGTTTGTTAACATAAAAATTAATATATGCCCCTTTAGCGCCGACGGAAGCAAAATATTGCTTAAAATTTTTTAATATATCATTATTATTTGTAATTTTATTAAGCTCCGCTGCGTTGTCATCAGGCAAATTAATTATATATGAATATATAAAATCGACTATTTTATTTGCAAGAACTTCAGGGTCTCCTTTAAAACCGTTCTGTTTTAAATAATAGGAAGGAATGCAATAATCACCGTAAGACGCATCCGGCGGCAGCTTAATGAGTTTTTCAATTTCAGCGGCATCAATATTAAGCAAATCAATATTTGTATTAAAATATATATTGTTTTTATTTTCTTTATATTTGACGGCATTTTCATCTTTATCGGAGCTTACGTTTTCGATCAATTCTTTATTTATTATGATAAGTTCAACAATAAAGATTAAATTAGATTTAAAAATATTACCTGATGATTCTGCTGTTTCCGTCATTTTATGTTAAGTTTTCCGATTTTAAAGTTGTATTATTTGATTTATATATAATTATGCTATTTTATACAAAAAACACAAAAAATAAAAGTTAATAATTTAATAAACTCAATTTAAAATTAATTATAAAAATGTGAATATTTATATAATTAAAAATTAAATAAAAATTTTATTTTAAATTTATCCTTTTATCTGATAAAATATACTTATATAATATATTTTATTGCAGTACAGCGGAATCCGCAACAAAATATGACAACTGCAAAATTGGAATACAAAAAAGGAAAGAGGTGGATATAAGTTGAACACTAATAAAAACGGTAATGAAAATATCGATGAAAACGGTGCCAAATACATATGTCAAGCGTGTCCGTACATTTACGATCCGGCAAAAGGCGATCCTGAAGGCGGCATTCCGCCGGGTACTCCTTTTGAAGATATTCCGGATGACTGGGTTTGTCCTATCTGTCTTGTTGACAAAACACATTTTGTTCAGCTTAAAGACAAAAAATAGTCGTCTGCTTCATATAATATATAACAGCTGATAATCTAACCGTTAATTTGAAGATTAAAAATCGGCAGCTGATATTGCGCATTTTATTTTATTCAGGAAAGAAGCCGAAATTATAAAGAAAGTATAGACTATATATATTATTTATGTGTATAATTTAACTTAATATTATTTAATTTAATTAAATGGAGATGCCGTACAATGGATAAATACCAGTGCGAAGTTTGCGGATATATTTACGACCCTGAAAACGGGGATAGTATTGGAGGCGTTGAACAGGGTACTGCTTTTGAAGACCTGCCTGACGATTGGGTGTGTCCCGTATGCGGAGCGGACAAGACGCATTTTGTAAAATTATAAATTATAATGGGCAAATGAATATAAATTTAATAACTTACCTATTAAATAAACAAATACATAAAAAATACGTAAAAATAAAATTAATACGATTAGTCAGACATTACAGTTTATATAATTAATTGAGAATTATTTTTTATGTACTATAATGTGTTTTGTATCCTGTTTTCAATTTTAATTTCAATTTTAAGTTTTTGTCAAATTATAAAAAATGAATGTAGCCCCTATCGACAACAGAAAAATAAAAACTTACCTGCTTAAAGACAGACCGTCTAAAGTAAATATCGATTCTTTTTCTAAAAGATTTAGCAAAGGCGGTTCTTTCAATGATTTTATCAAAATACTGCCTGATTATTTAGCCGCAAGCGATATTAAAGAGCTTTCAGAAGAAATAATAGCCCGGCACAAAAAAGGTTCTTTCATTGCTGTCGGTATGGGCGCTCACGTTATAAAAGTAGGACTTGCTCCAATATTGATCCATTTAATGGAAATTGGTATCGTTAACAGTATAGCATTGAACGGAGCAGGAATTATACATGATTTTGAGATAAGTTACAGCGGAAAGACATCGGAAGACGTATCGGCTGAAATAGACAGCGGCTTGTTCGGTATGGCAAAAGATACTGCGGAATTACTTAACAATGCTATCAGCGAAGGCTCTGCAGAAAATAAAGGCATAGGCGAAAGCATAGGCAGGTTCATTTATAATTCTGATTTTAAAAATAAAAATTTAAGTATTATAGCAAGGGCGTATGAGCTTGCCATACCTGTCACCGTTCACGTGACTATCGGAGCTGATATTATACATATGCATCCTTCTGCAAACGGCGAAGCGATCGGAAAATCAAGCCTTATAGATTTTAAAAAATTTACGTCGATAGTTTCTAAGCTTGACGGAGGAGTATATTTAAATATCGGTTCCGCAGTAACTATGCCTGAAATTTTTCTTAAAGCATTGACGCTTTCAAGAAATCTCGGATTTGCGGTTAATAACATTGTTACGGCTAATATGGATTTCATACAACATTACAGACCGAATGTTAATGTACTAAGAAGACCTACTCAGCAAGGGGGAAGATTTTTTTCCCTTACCGGACACCATGAAATAATGCTTCCTTTGCTATATTCAATGCTGATTGACAAATTATAATATTTATTCTAATATATAACTCAGTATATATTATTTATATAATATATTACATATTATACATTAATTAGTATATTATATTAAAATTATACATTTAAAGGCATTAATTATATCGTATTAACATTTAAATTAAACTCATTAAGATTAAAAGGCGGTCAAAATGAAACGTGATTATCGGCTAAACGATATATGCAGCAATAAAAATATCGGATTAAGAATAAAAAATCGTCAGGCGAACGGCGGTGCATATTATTTAATACCTGCAGCCATCGCAAAAAATATTCAATTAATAATATACCCGCTCTTCATTATAATATCCTGTATGCTGCTGCTGCTTTTTATAAATGTTTCGAAAGCTTCTGCTCATGCAAACCTGACGCAGAGAACAATCGCACATCTTGTGAATGCTCAAAGGGTTCAGGGTAATCCTGATGCAAATGTTACAATTGTTGCCTATACCGATTTTCAATGTTACTGGTGCAGGAAATTTGAAGAATTGGACTTGCCGTATTTAATAAAACATTATGTTAACACCGGAAAGGTATATCTTATTTACAGAGATTTCCCTTTAACGCTTATTCATCCTTTTGCCTTCAAAGCAGCCAAATACGCCGACTGTTCAGCCTTGCAGAGCACAAAACATAATAATAAATATCTTAAAATAAGAAGCCTGCTTTATAAATATCAGTCAAAATGGAGCACAATAGGCGATATTTACTATTTTTTGAAAAAAAATGGTAAAGGACTGCTAAATATGAAAAAAGAGCAGTCATGCGTGAAACATAATGTAACCGTCAGCCTTATAAAGCAAAATATGAAAAAAGGAACAATGCTCGGCGTCACGGGAACTCCGACGTTATTTATATATAAAGGTCTGGAGTTAGTAAAAACTATAAGGGGATACCAGCCAATCGGCAAGCTAAACAAACTGCTTCAAAAAATAGCCGGATAATTTAAATAGGACGGTCAATAATTACTATAATTATAACTGTATAATTATAGTAAACCGATATCTGTTATCTGCGGCGGTTCTATACACAACTGTTTTTTATTATTATAAAATTAATTAATAAAATAAAATAATAAGAATAATAAAAATATGGCTGATAAACATTTTATGCAATCCAAGGTAAGGTAATCAGGCAGCACGCTCAAATATTTGCCGTTATATAAATTTTTTTATTTTTTGAATTATCGGGGATTATTTTATAATTATTGATTAATTTTTCAACAAATATTTCCGTTTTATTTAAAGCATCATAAGGGTTGATTCCTTTAGTTAAAAGAGCCGCCATCATTGCGGAAAAGGCGCATCCCGTTCCGTGAATCTGTTTGTCTATAGCAATACGCCGTTTTTTGTATATCGCAAACTCATTATTTTCGGTCAATAACAAATCTGTTATCTCTTCGTCTTCGCAGCAGCCGTTTCGTACAGCATTATTAATACGGCGGTTTTCATTGTTGAAATCGGCATCCGTCGTTATGCCGCCAGACTGAGAGCCTCGCAAATGCGAACCTTTTATTATTATATTTTTAATGCAGCGATATTGGTTTTTTATAGCAGCTGCTGCATCTTTCATGCAATCAACATTTTTAATTTCCAGACCGGAAATGATTTCTGCCTCGTTAATATTAGGCGTAATAACTGTAGCAATATTTAATAAAGATTCTAAATAACCTGCACCGAACTTGCCGGTGCAGTTATTGCCGTTTTTATTTCTGCTATTACCGACAATTTTTGCTTCAGCTTCTGCTTCGGCAGCATCGGCATCAGTGCTGCTATCGGCACAAACATTCGCATTATCGGCAGCGCAAGCATAGTTATCCGGTTTAATATCTCCGGTATCCCTTAATCTGACGCCCGAAGTAGATACTAAGACAGGGTCCAAAATAACATCTTTTATGTTATACTTTTTTATATAGCCGGCTAAAACAACGCTTTGCCGTTCACTTCCGATTAATCCTATTTTAACGGAATCAATCTTAAAATAATCAAATATCGCTTTAAGTTCATAATCAAAAAAATCGTCGTCAACAGCGGTAATTTTGTATATATTATCCGGATTTTGGGCAGTAAGTACAGTTATTGCAGACAATCCCAATATCTTTAATTTCGAAAAAATTTTTGCATCGGACGTAATTCCTGCGCCGCTTGAACCATCATATCCTGCAACCGATAAAATTTTTTTCATATTCTTATCTATTAAAAATAGCCGCTTTATTGTTTATTTTATTAACATTGCTTATTGCTTATTGCTTATTGCTTATTGCTTATTGCTTATTGCTTATTGCTTATTTAAAGTTTAATTTAATAATGATTTTAATATCTTTATTTAATTTGTATATTATTTTTGCGTGATTTTATTTTGCTAACATTCAGTATGCTTTGTTTAATCAAATAGTTTTATTTAGCTTATACTCTCTTATTGTTTTAATCTTATTTAAAACTTCGTCTATACTATAAGTATTTAAAACATCATTCTTTGTCGTCCATCCCTTTCTGGCTGCGTTTACGCCATTTTCTATAACATCAAAGCCTTCTTTATTATGCGCGTCAGGATTAATTGAAAGCATAACTGATTTAGAAACTGCTTCTTTAATATATCGCCAGTCAATATCAAGCCTTTTAGGATTTGCATTGAGTTCAACTATGGTCTTATATTCGCTTAAGGCATCTATCACAGCGGAAATATCAACCTCATATGCTTTTCTTTCCAGAAGCAGCCTTCCCGTTAAATGCCCGAGCATAGTCGTGTAAGGATTTTTTATTGCCTTTATTATTCTTGCGGTCATATCTTCTTTATGCATATTAAATCTGGAATGTACCGAGGCTATCACAAAATCTAACTTAGCAAGCGTCTCATCTTCATAATCAAGGTTGCCGTTTTCTAAAATATCGGATTCAATTCCTTTTAGTATTCTAATTTTTCCTTCATATTGTTTATTTAGTCTGTCAATATATTCAATTTCAGAATTTAATTCATCGGCGCTGAGTCCGTGAGCATAGTATGCGGAAACTGAATGGTCGGTTATGCCTATATACTCATAACCATGTTCTAAAGCAGTTTTAACCATTTCTTCCAAACTTTCTTTCCCATCGGTATAGGATGTATGTACATGAAACACTCCCCTGATATCTTTAATGTTTATCAGCTCAGGGATACCGTGCTTCAAGGCTTCCTCTATCTCCCCTGTTCCTTCTCTCAGTTCCGGCGGAATAAACTGCATATTAAAAACATTATAAAACTCATTTTCGTCTGCAACTATTATTTTATTATGTTCCGTCTTGTAAATTCCATATTCATTTATTTTATAACCGTTTTTTTTCTCACGGCTTCTCAATTCTTCATTATGAAGTTTTGAGCCTGTAAAATGATGCAGAGCATATATATAATCTTCCGGCGGTACGAGCCTTAAATCAACGCGCATACCATTTTCCAATACAATGCTTATTTTTGTATCTCCGCTAGATTCTATATGTGCTATTTTATCGTATTTTAAAAAGACTTCCGCTATTGCCGACGATACGGTTGTAAAGTTTTTTGACGACACATCTGCTGCGCTATCAATATCATTATTATTATAGTTATAGTTATAATCTGCTGTATTTTTACGTTTATTCGGTCTTATTGCAGCTGCAGTATCTGCCTTGTCATGAACATATTCTGCCGCTATATTTTTATATTCAGTTGATTTTGAAGCAGCTACGATATCTATATCGCCTACCGTTTCCAATCTCCTTCTTAATGAACCGGCTATTTCAATGTTTGAGATTAAACTGCCGCCTGCTTCTAATAAATATGAAACGATTAGACCTGCTTCCAGCTGCGCTTCGGGATACAAATATCTTTCTTTAAAACTATTATATTCTTTTATAGATTCGATTAAATTGCTTACTGTTTTTTCTCCAAATCCATCGAGGTAGAGTAATTTATTATCTTCAATCGCTGTTTTTAAATCGGCAATATTTTTTATTCCTAATTTTTCATATAAAATTTTAGTTTTTTTTGGACCCAATCCTCTTAATTTTAACAGTTCAAAAATACCTTCGGGCACAGACTTTTTTAGCTCTTCATAATAAACCAGCCGTCCGGTTTTAATAAGTTCTTCAATTTTAGAGGAAATATCTTTACCTATTCCCGGAATTTTTGATAATGCGCCTTTCAAAACCGCATCTTCAATATTTCCGGGAAATTGGCTGATAATACGTGATGCATTTAAATATGCTCTTATCTTAAAAATATTATCGCCTTTAATTTCAAGCAATTCAGAAATTTTTTCAAATATTTCAGCAATTTTTTCTTTGTTTATACTCATTTTTAATTAGTTTTTTTAATTAAGGGCAGAGACTTCTTATTTATTTATTTACAATAATTCTTCTCAACGGCCAATGTACAATAATTTCGATTACTGCTGGGATTTATCATATAATTATACTATATTATCACATTATATTATAATTTATAGTGCCCGTGTGATATAATTAATTGCAAATGTATGGAAAATAAAAAAATTAAATTAATATAGTTATAATATAATTAAGCGCAAATATATGGCAAATAAAAAATTAAATTAATAGGTTGAAAAATAGCAGAAAAATGACAAAAAGTTGAATGACGGTTGAGGCTGCAAGAGCAATAATAATAAAATAATTCATTAACAAGGATTAATAATTAAATCAGCGGGAGAATATTAATGGGATTTTCATTGAATCTAGTTTTTTTTGTTTTTAATATTATAAGCATAATTCTTCAGGCTTATATGTGGATAATAATTATCAAAGCCTTAGTTTCATGGGTTAATCCCGACCCGTATAATCCTATTATAAGATTTCTTGACGATATAACCGAACCGGTTCTTCGTAAAGTACGGGCGGTAATTCCTATCGGAAATATCGGAATAGATTTATCGCCTATAATTGTTATTTTTGCAATTTATATATTGCAAATGCTTCTTGCCTATTTGCAAAATGATATAGTAAGCTATTTAATCGGTCTAAAGATACGATAATAACGCAGCGATATAGCTGATATATATTATAATATATACAATAATAATATATTAATGTCAGTCTAAAATTATACTATATTCAAAGGCGGCATAAAATCTAATTAGACTGTATAGTTAAGCTTATTCAATTTCAATATTTAAAATTATAAATTTGACATTTTATATATATCTAATTAAAATAATTATTAAGATAATAATTTATTAAGATAAGGAGCACGTTATATATGGAGCTTTCACCATTAGAGATTAAATCTCAGAAATTTTCACGAAAACTCAAAGGTTATGACACTACAGAGGTTGATAATTTTTTAGAATTGATAGCCAAGGACTTAGAAAAACTTTACGGCGAATTTTATAATCTCAAAGAAGAAATTGTAAAAAAAAATCAGGAAATTAAAGAATTTAAAGAAAAAGACAAAATGATAAGCGACGCTGTATTAATGGTAAGGTCAATAGGCGATGAAATTAAAATTGCCGCCAAAAGCGAAGCCGAGTCAATAAAAAATAATGCAATTATGGAAGCAAAAAGAATTACCGATGAGGCGTACGCTAAATATTCTGAAATATACCTCAGCGCAAATGAACTCTTAAATAAACGTGTTCTTATACTAAATTCCATGAAAAATTTGCTTTCTACAAATATTGATTTAGTTAATATAGAAGAATCTAAAAAACTTGAACTATCTTTGTCCGTTAAAGATAAAAATATCGTTGATAATCTTGCCGACGCCTTGAAGACCGGTAAAAACCGGCCTAAAATAGCCGATGATGATAAAGAAGGTGAAAACGGCGCATCCTACACTGAATCAAAAGAAAAAGCGCAGGATAATAATAAAATAAATTCTCCAGATACAAATAAATCCCCTCAAGAAAATAATAATTTAACTAATTTAACAACATCGAGTAATACGCAAAATCAGAATGAAGCTCCAACTGAAAAAGAAATTGAAGATGAGTATAACACCGGCACTAAGACTAACAATGCTGCCGAATCACATATTCCCCGAACAGAATCCGATGAAGCCAAAAAAAATGGAGTTCAAAGCAGCAATAAAAGTCAGACAGATACCAGCGACGGCGTAGATATAGACAACGAAGAGCTGGAAAAATTATTAGGCGACGTCAATAAATTTACGTTTTAAACCGTTTAATTCATTGACCGGAATAATATATATAACTGTCTATTATGTATTATATATATGCGTGCGGTGTATGTGGCGTATGCTGCCGTAACATACTAAATTTGCCCCTATTTAATTACTCTCCATCCGAGATTTGCAGTTGCAGCTTATTATTCTGCCTAATTTATTAATCGCTATCGGGTTATTATATTATCTGCATAATTTATTAATCGCTGCATTAAATAGAATAATAAAAAAAATACAAAAAAAGATGATAATAAACAGTCAGTTTATTATCATCTTTTATGTTCACGTTCTATATTCTTAAGTCTGATTCTTACATATTATTCTAAAAAATATAATAATATATAGATCACACTCCCTCCTAAAGGCTGCACTGATAGACATATTACACAATCATAATTTTTACCAATTTTTATAACTCTGCTTCTTTTATTTTCTTCCTTTTCTTTTATTTTCTTCCTTTACCTTTTTTCAGAGAAAATCGAAACAGCAGCATCATAATCGTACTAAATAGACAAGTATATAACGAGCATTATAAAATTATATTGCCCGAATATTATAATTATATTAGAATACCATTATTAAACCAACCTGACTGTAAAATCCGTCAGGACCGTTATCGCCGTGCAAATCTCTAAGAACGCGGGCATCTAACATAATATTTTTTATATGATAGTCAATACCGAAACCTGATGCGACGTCTTTATAGCCGTTATTTATTTGCATATATTGCAGATTAGGTGTATCTGTGGTTCCAATATTCTTATATCCATTATTAGCGCCCTGATTCACATAAGAAGTTTCATTGTAGATATCTAAAGCAGGCGTAATATAATAATTTAAGAAAATATCGGTGAAGAAATTATTTCCGGGATTTGTAGTACTTGCCCCGTTAACAGGGTGAACCTCTGCCATATTGATTGCAGAGTGTCCTTCGTTATAACTGTAACCGATTGCATAATCTAATTTCAATGCCATATTTGCAGGCAGATTATAGCCGATTTGTCCGGTTAATGTAGGCATTATCTGCCATTCATCGCCGCCCAGATTTATAGTAGAATCGTTATTCCAGCTGCCTGCCGGAACCGTAAAACTAACCTGCGGAAAAATATTTGCCGATAAATTATCGTATGAATATGTTTTACTGGATACTCCTTCGTAAACTAAAATATCGCCTAATCCTGTACTTGAATTTTCATACTGGGATGACGGATTGCTGAGATGCTGAGTCGCCTGCCCAAAAGGAACTATGACTTCAAACAGATTAGTCGCATTTGAATTAAGCAGGCTGTTTGTCCATATAAATTCCGGCAGGTAAACATATCTGGTTACACTGGCAGGCAGATTTTTAACGGAGCCTGTATTTGTAAATACCGAACCGAAAGCTTCATATGTCATCATCTGATATGTTATAAATTTATTTGCAGGCGGCGTACCGAACGCAAAAGAACCTTTATAAAAAAAATTATTTCCCGAACCGTCAGGGTCTGCGAACGCCCTGCGTACAAGAGTTAATTTTACAAACATACTTGATGAAAATACTAAAATAAAAAATAGTAAAATTTTCAAGAAACTTCGATGTTTCATTGCGGTCTTTTTCATTCTATCCCCCATTTTGATTAGATTTTTATAATAAATTTTATAGCTCATGCGCAATCTTTTGAATCATCGGGCAATCCTGTTTCAGTCGATAGACATGGGGCTTTAAACAGATATCCGTGCCACATGCCGTGCAGCGTTTTTGTAGTTACGACGGTCCAGAACATTGCCAGCATCGCGACAAAAACAGCTCCTGCAACCCTGAACAATTCGAGGTCGGTCGTTCTATACAGGATAATAGTAGCTGCAGTGTACACTCCAAGAGGGAAAGTAAACCCCCACCAGCCCATGTTGAAGGGCAAATCCTCTTTCATATACCTGAACGTCAGCAGTATTGCCATTACAAGCCACCAGAATCCAAATCCCCAGATAACTAAACCTCCTATCGGTCCAAAAGCATAAGCCTCTTTCGCATAAACATAAAGTTTAGTTCCTATGAACGCACGCGGCGCATCGCCGCCTAAAAGAAGCAATCCCATACTGCCTGTGCCTATAGGTCCGAGCGTAAGCCACGTTGACACAGCCATATCCCTATGCGGCAATTTGTGCCATGCAAGGCGTAAAAATAAAATAACAAGGACGCCGAAAGCTAACGGTACGGAAAATGCCCATAAAGCATAGCCTAAAATTATGATATGTCTCGCCATAATGGGCGCTACATGCTGCGCAAGAAACCCCGCGGATGCTGCAGCAACCTCTGCAGGAACTATCGGCAGCAGCCAAATAGCCGTCATATCTTCTATGCTGTGCCTTTGATTTGTAAACATATAGAAAGGTACTAGCAAGCCTATTACTACCGAAATAAAGGCATCAAACCACCATAATCCTAAAGCAATATTTACGCCTTTAGGTGCATCAAAAATTAAAAAACCGTTTATAATCGTTACCAGACCCATAGGAATAGCACCTAGAAACATTGATTGAATGGGATGAGTCAATAGTTTTCTTGCCGAATCAAAATAAAATGTAAATCTGCTTATAAATAAAACACTGAAGATTATAAAAAGAACAATATTAATCACCCATAAAGTTTCAGCTGCAATCTGGAGACCAGGTACGGGATAAGGAAACGCAGCAAGCATAAGCGACAGAATACCCGTTCCCATATTCATAGTAAACCAGTTAGGAGTAAACTGTTTTATGATATCGCTCGGTTTATTCATCTGTTTTAACGGTCGCAGATTATTAGCAAATGAATTAATTTTTTTTTTCATGATTTTCCGATTTTATGTTTTATATTTTATGTTTAAATATAGTAATGTAAAAGTGATTGCAATTTTAATAATAGAAAAAGGCGGCGGCGTCCTACATAACATATTGTATCCGCATACAATGTATATATAGAATATGTCTAAAAACTGTATAATCTGAATTATATAACGGGATTACAAACTACTTAATAAGACATGTTTGAAATATATCATTTTTTTAATAGAAAGTCAATAAAATAAATTATAAAATATAACATTATTATATTTTATAATTTATTATGATGTACTGAAAATATTTATATATTTTAAATAAGTTTGAGCAATTAGAAAATTAGCAATTAGATTAATATTGGAATTAAAATTAATTTTTAATATAAATATAAAACAGTTTTATAAAAATAATAATTTAGTCATAAATAAGTTTCATTAAAAAACTTGCAAAGAAAATAGAATGTAAAAGCTAAAAAATTATAAGACAATTTAAAATTAAAATTATTAACGAAATTTCAAAAATTTTCAGAAACTTCATTAGAAGGATTTTCAAAGGATGTAATTCTGTCAACATAGGTTAAATTTACTATTCCTGTTGGACCGTTTCTCTGTTTTCCGATTATTATTTCTGCAACGCCTTTTTTATCCGTATCTTTTTTATACACATCCTCACGATAAATAAACAATATGACATCGGCATCCTGCTCTATAGCTCCGGATTCTCTTAAATCAGCCAGCTGAGGTCTTCTGTCTGAGCGCGATTCCACAAGCCGGTTTAATTGAGACAGCGCAATTATAGGTATTTTAAGTTCTTTTGCAAGAGCTTTCATAGAACGGGAAATATCAGCTATCGCCTGTTCTCTAGACTCTATATGGGAAGGGGCTTTCATAAGCTGAAGGTAGTCGACTACAACAAGTCCGATATTTTTTTCCATTTTTAATCGTCTTGTTTTGGCTCTTAGTTCCATAACAGAAATACCGGCGCTATCATCAATATAAATAGGAACATTTTCTAATATAGCCATGGCGCGCTGAAGACTTTCAATGTCCGGATTGTGAAGTTTTCCGCGTCTTAGCTGCGAAGAGTCTATTCTGGATACCTGAGAGATAAGTCTTGTCACCAACTGTTCTTTTGACATTTCAAGAGAAAAAAAAGCCATAGGAATTTTAAATCCTGCCGATACGTTCTTTGCTATAGATAAAGCAAATGCAGTTTTACCCATAGAAGGTCTTCCTGCAATAATAATCAGATCTGACGGCTGGAATCCGTTTGTCATAGCGTCTAACTCCCTAAAGCCGCTATGAACGCCGCTTATATCCTTATCGTCAGTTTTTGAGGTTAATTTCTTAAAATAATCAAGAACTAACGGATACATCTCGTAATATGATTTGGTGGTATTTTTTTCAGTAACATCAAATACGGTTTTCTCGGTGAAATCAAGAACATCTTCTAATAAATCTTTTTGTTCATAACATTTTCTCTGGATTTTATGCGCAGCAGCTATTAATCGTCTCAATATAGATTTTTCTTTAACAATTTTAGCATACTGGTCGACATTCAACAGACCGGCCGGCAATTCCATAAGGCCGGTTAAATATTCAGCCCAATTAAAAGATGACAAATCCTGAGATTGCATATCAATTAAATCAGGCTGCAAATTATTAAAAGCTGACGAGTCCTTTTTATTTGAATAAGATTTTCGGCGGCCTTCGCTTTCATTAAGCAAACCTCCTGACAAAACATTGTTAAGGGTAACAATATCGATAGGTTCCCCTTTTTCCGTCAATATCGTAATTGCCTTAAAGGCTTTATAATTGACAATATCGTAAAAATCTTCGGGAGCAACTAATTGAATAGCTGAATTTACCTGAGAATTGTCAATTATTATAGAGGATATTAAAGCGCGTTCCGCATCTATGGACCTTGGAGGCAGCAATAATCCGACAGAATCCGGACTACCGGGGCTTCCCGCGGCATTATCCTGTATGGAGGTTTTTTTTCTCATTAAAACAAAATTACCAAATAAAAATTAAACTTCAGGAATAACATTTACATGAAGTTCTGCAATTACTTCCGAATGCAGTTTTATTTTTACAGTATGCATCCCAAGGTCTTTAATAGGCTCGACAAGCATAATTGTTTTTCTGTCAACGTTAAAATCAAGTTCCTTTATTTTTTCGGCAATATCTATTGAAGTGATAGAACCAAACATTTTTTCGTATTCTCCGACTTTAACCGGAATAGAAATAGATAATGCTTCCAATTTTTTCTTGAGGTCATCAAAACCGGAAATTAATTTTTCTTTTCTTTTTTCAATTAATTTTTTTTCATGCTCCACTAATTTAATATTTGTTTTTGAAGCCGGTATGGCAAGATTTTTAGGCAGCAGGAAATTTCTTCCGTAACCGTCTGCCACAATAACCGTATCCCCCATATCGCCAAGATTTTCCACATTTTCTTTCAGAATTATTTTCACGACTTCTTCCTCCTGCAATTATTTTTTATTTTAATTTAATACTGCTAACTTTCCTGAAATCAAACCATTCATCAAATATTCCTAACATTATAATAAATATTAAAAAAGGATTGCTGAATAATAAAATGAGCGCATAAGCAAAAAATCTCAAAATTTTATTCACATTATTCTTTTTAAAGTAAAAAGAAAGTATTGTTAAACCTTGTATAAAAAAAACCGAAGCTAAAATAATAATTATATTATAGCCTATAAATTTATATAATCCGTCAGCAAATACTATAACAATTAAACCTATTATCAATCCGATAATTAAAAAATCAGATGCTTTCCAATTCAGTAAATTTTCATCAGTTCTAAAAAAACTATTATTACCGTCGTCCTTTGAAATTCGATTTTTAAGAACAATAAAACAAAGCCATAAGGAAAACCATGAAAAAATTATCAAAATAGACGGAGCAAGCAAAAATACATCTTTAAGTATTATAAGTAATTCAGGTTTAAACTTAGCTATCAATACATCGGATATACCCATTTGCTTATAAATATTTATTACTTTAATTATTATTACGCCTGCATATTTATTTAAATAGTAGCCAAGGTCAGAATATAAGTACGCATTATTATAGTAAACATATGCAGCAAAAAATAGAAATAACAAGGAATAAATACTTAATACGGAAAAAGAAACAGCTTTAGCTAAACTTAATTTTTTATTGTATAAATAGGAAAATGCATACGGAATAACAACAAATATTAAAATGACAGATAAAATTTCTATACTTCTGGCATAATTTATATAATTATATACGGACATAATTCCTGCAAAACAAACTATAGCGGCAGGAAGTATTGAAGCACCTTTATAATTTTTAAAATACCAGATAATAATAAAACTGAAAAACAAATAAAAAAAGGGATTAGCAAAACTATAATAACCGGCTGCCAAACAGTCGGTTATTAAAAGATATAACAAAAAAGTAATAAAAAAAATAGATAAAAATTTCTTAAACTTATACATTTAAGGAAATATAAGGCATTATAGCGATGTTTCTGGATGCCTTTATAGCTTTTGCAATTTTTCTTTGATGATAAGCACAATTGCCTGTTACCCTTCTCGGCATAATTTTGCCTTTTTCAGTTACGAAATTTCTCAAAAGACGCGTATCTTTATAATCAATTTTTAAATTTTTGTCTGCACAGAATCTACACATTTTTTTTCTTGTAAACGGTCTATGAGAAAAATTTGCATTTGCTGCCGGTCTGCTTGCAGACGTTCTTTCAAATTTTTTAAACATTGACGGCTTCCTCCCTTGAAGACTCTAAATCATTTGTGAATAATACGGTTTGATATCTCAGGCAATCTTCTATATTTCTTAAATTTCTCTCCAACTCGGCTACAACATTGCTTTTAGCTGAAAAATGGATAACGATATAACGACCTTTGCCGGTTTTTTTAATTTCATATGAAAGTTTTCTTAATCCCCAATCGCTTACGTTTATAATTTCGCCGCCTTCTTTAGCAATAATCCCTTTAATTTTTTCTACGAACTGATTATATTGCGAATCATCGAAGTCAGGATTGACTATTATAACAGTTTCATACTTTCTAAAAAAATTATGATTAATGTCTGAAAATATATTGATTTTCAAAATTCCTCCTCTTTTAATCGTTTTTTAGTTACTTAATTATTTACTTTTTGTCTGTTTATTACATACCGATATTAATTATAGAGTATTATAATTTTATTCCATAAGGATAAGAAAGATATTATAAACGCACATACAAAAATTTGCAATAATTTTTTTATTTTATTTTATTTTTTATTTATTTTTTTTATTTTATTTATTTATTTTACAACTACTAACGGTAATGTATAAGTGGACGGCGTTGAAATGCATTTCATAGATCTTTTTAATTTAATCATATGGTCCAAAGACATTTTACCCATCATCATATATTTAATAACAAACAATACATCATTTGCCCTCAAGTTTAATTTTTTATATGATGTTTTATAAAGATTTGAAAATTCTTTAAAAAATTCTGTAGTCGGTAAAAGAGTATCTAACACAGGATGAAACAAATCATAATAAGAATAATCTGTAATAGTCAGCTTGCTCTTTAATTCATTAAATAATTTAGTTCCCGGAAGCGGCGTAAGAACAGAAAAAACAGGCACGCTTATTTTTAGCCTTTTAACGAAATTCATCAATTTTTCAAAATCTATCTTAGAAAAACTAGGCGATACTATAAAAGATGCCGTAACGGCAACGTCGTGTTTCTTCGCAATATAATAAGCTCTTTCATTCATTTCTGATGAGTTATCCTTATGAATATCATTTAACGTTTCATCATCCACACTCTCAAACCCTATAAAAATATTAGACAGACCTATCTCTTTCCATTGTTTTATAAGTTCGGGATGCTTAACGATGGTATCGCTCCTTGCCTGGATTGTGTAAAGTTTCTTTATCTTTGCTTTTTTTACAAGTTCGCCGATAGCTTTTGCCCTTCTGACATCGCTGAAAAAATTATCGTCCGTTACTAAAATATAGTCCTCTTTTATGGATTTTAATTCGGCAACGACTCTTTCCGGAGATTTAGACCTGTAAGTTCCTCTATAAAAATTCCATACACTGCAAAAATCACATTTAAAAGGACAGCCTCTGGCTGTTTCAAGACACGCTAACGATGTTCTTATGCCGAGATAATATTTTTTTCTGTATTCTGCGGTTAAATGCCTGGCAAAGAAAGGAGCCTCGTTGATATTTTTTATCAGGCTTCTCTGTTTTGTTTTAATCTGTTGTCCGGTATCGCTGTCGCAATAGGCAATGCCGTCAATATTTGCAATAGGCGTGCCGGCAGCATAAGCCCTTAAAAGTTCAACAACAGTCACTTCTCCTTCACCTATAACAACGGCATCAATTTCTTTTATATTAAAATCAATGTGATAAACGGAAACATGATGACCTCCGACAAAAACAAACTTTGCCCCATAGTTATTTTTAACCTTCTTTGCAAGTTCAATCACTCTATAAACATCCGGTGTAAAAGAGCATGAAAAACCGTAAGCATCAGGTTTAAAATCTTTTATGGCATTATCTAAATATTTATCCGGGTCCTTCCCTACAGCTCTTAAATCTACTATTTTAACATCGTGTTTGTCATTTAACAGGCTTCCGCCTATGGCTTCTAACCCTGTAGGCTCAATTAAAGCAACGTTATTTAAACCTACCGTACTTTTATTATCAGGTTGAATAAGCAAAATCTTCATAATCAACACCCTTTATTTATATTTTTTATATTTTCGTATTATTATAAGTATATCAACATCACTATCATTATATTAAATATACCACATAAATATAAATTAAAAAAGATTTAAAAATAAAAATACCTTAATTTTATTTACAATATTAATTAAAAATATTAATTTATTTATATTTTTTATGTTGTCAACTTTTAATATGTCTATTATTGTCAACTTTTAATATGTCATAATTTTATTTCAATTATTATTTACTGCAAAAATATTAACTTTTTAATATCTTTTGTTTGTCAACGCTGATTTAAAAT
>JAKAFU010000022.1 GCA_021825865.1 bacterium | reverse complement strand
ATTATCAGTATTCTGGATTGTTACTATATTTGACTGATAGTTTGCTGCATTGTTCGTTATATCTGCAGCGCATATATAATATATAATTTTATGTATTTTATTTATTAGATTACGGGATAATATATTGCATATAATGATTTGACAAAATTTTAAATATATGCCAATATTTATGCTATGCGTGATTATTTATATTATGGAAGATATAATAACGCGTTATGCGCCGTTTCGTTAATGCTAATAAAATAATGGATAAGCGACAGTATATAACAAATAGTAGTTAATAAATATTGGTTAATAAATAGTAGTTAATTAATTGCAAAAAAATTGATATAATAGTTATCTTAAGTATAATTGTTAATTGTTATAGGGGAAAGTAGAAAATGAGTAATATATTATTAAATAAAGCGTCGAAAAGATTAATTTTTCATTTTATTTTAATTTCAGTTTTCTTTTTTTTGGCAGTTTTTGCATTGTTTTTAAAAAGAGCTTATTCCGCCGAAAGAGTTGCAATAATGCCTTATAAAATGGTCTCTACGCATTATCAGCAATATTCGTATATTACAAGAAGTATTCCCGTATTGTTAGGTTCAGATATAAGTTCAAAAAATATCTATGTCGTAAGACATTCCGATATTAAGAATTTTATAAAGGCTAATCATATAGCATCATTTTCAAATACAAATTTATCAAAAATCGCAAAAAAATTTAATTTACAGTTTATAATTTACGGCAGAATAGTTAAAATCGGAAATATTTTTGATATAACGACGAATATTTTTAATACTTCGGATAATACAGTAATATATAGAAAACCTATAACTGCTCTAGGAACTAATTTTATTATAAATGATATAGGCGCTATTTCAAAATCAATTAAAAACCAATTAATTTCATATAAAAAAGTCAGCAGTTCCGTTATTAGCATTCCGCCTCAAGTTGCTGTAAAGCATATTAATAAAACAAGCGCGTTCATTAAAAGATATAGTACTAACATAAAGGGCATTATAAAAACAGCTTCTAAAGCGTATGTAATACAGGCGTTTGTTGCAGGAAGAATCTTAGACGACGGTATGCAGGCGGTGGTTGCGACACATCATAGAATTATTCTATACAATCTTAGTTTAAACGGTTCTTTAAATAAAGTTGCATACTATAATCTTTCCGGACGCTCCAATGTAATTTACGTTAATTTTTTTAAAATATCGAACGATAGAAGTGCAATTGTCGTAACTAAAACTAAATTGGGAATGGTCATATCTTATTTATTGGTTTATAACGGCAAAGGAAAATTGCTGACCAAACTTACTCATAATTACTCTATGTTCCTAAGAGTTATGCAGTTAAATAACGGCAGGAAAGTTTTAATCGGACAGAATCCTGTTCAGGTTGTTTCATCAGGGAGATTTTTTGATGTTTCTGTTATTGGGCAGAACAATTATCCGATAGGCCAGTTTGGCGGAAGTACATATATTTATAATTTTAATAGTTCGAACAATTCGTTATCAAAATTTAAGAAATTACCCTTTTATTCCGGAATAACTATTTATGGCAGCACTTATGGCAATGTTAAAAACAATGGTAAAAATTATCTCTTGGCATTGTCTAATTCCGGCAACTTAATGCTAATTAATAAAAAAGGACACACAATATATTCCGGTTCGCAGGTTTACGGCGGTTCGCCGCTTCAAGTCAGGGTGCCTTCTTTTGGCGGTTCACGCAGCTCAACTTATACCGGCGGTCTAATTTATAATGTGCCGCCTACATTGGTAAAATATTATAGCAATGGCAAATTTCATGTTATTGTTTTGAAAAATTTTGGACAGATGGGATTTGTTTCACACTTAAATTATTATACTAAAAGTGCCGTTTATGATTTAATATGGAACAAGATAGGTTTTTCTCCGGTATGGGAAATTAAACCTGTATCCGGTTATAGTGCCGGTTTTTCGATTATTAAAAATAACAATAAAGTATACGTTGCTGATGCTATTGTTGCTAATCCCGGGTCAATATTTACTAAAGCGCAAAGTTATATCGTTCTTTATAAAATTTCTAATTGAATTTCAATATAATATTTAGTACAATATTCAAGCTACTCATTTTAAGGCGGTGTAGCTCAGCCGGTTAGAGCATACGGCTCATATCCGTAGTGTCCGGGGTTCAAGTCCCTGCACCGCCACCATTTAAAACCGCAGTAAATAAGCACTTCAGGCAATATCCTACCTTGATATAATTTCTTAATATTGATAGAATTTAATCAATTTTAACGAATTTTGCATACAAAAACGCCCACAGTTTTAAAGAGTATAGGAAGGTCGCTATTTTGTTTTGCTTTAAAAAACGAGATAATAATATTACATTCTTTTATCAAGAAAACCCAAAAGACTTCGAAGAAAGAAATAGAAACGGCTTTAAAAAGAATGAAGGAGATAAAATAATGAGACCTACAGTTTACGGTTTACAAGCTTACGGAACTAAATGTAAAAATTTCTGAATAATAAAAACCTAACTCACTGTTAGAAACTTTATAGAAATGCGGAAAACACCGAATGGAAAATTAATTTTAGTCATATAGTCTAAATACTTTTAATTGCAACGCAAAAACCATAGAATAAAAACTTAAAATTAAAAATATGCTATAATTATTTTATGGAAAATAAATTCTATAAAACCGACAAAAAAACAGTTAAAAACAATAAAAATATAAAAAGTAATATTTTACCCGTTTCCTTTTCCAATCATCTCGCGCCCATTGAGATAAAGGCTCTGGCTGAATTAAAAGAAAAGATTAAAGAAAAATACCTTGATGCAGATATAATGCTTTACGGTTCTGAAGAAAGGGGTGATTACAACGAATATTCAGATATAGATTTGATGATTATAATTAAAGACAATCATCGAATAAGCAAAGATATATTTTTTGAAGAACTTGAAAAACTTTATTTCTTGCCGTTGAACGAAAAAATTGAAAAAGAAATATTAAATATACTTACGGACATTCAGGTTAAATATTGCGGTTTCTATAGACTTTCAAGTTAAAAATAAAAGCTATGTAGAAACCAATCTTGCCGGAGTCGTTCCGTTATATCGAAATATCAGAAAAGACGGCGTAAATTTATGACTCTAATCAAAAAAGATAAATCTTAAAATATAAAATAAAGAAAGAAATAAAATAAGTATTCTTAACTTAGAGTATAAAAAATTGTTGCAATTCCAGTTTAATAATATGTGATTGTGATAAAAAATGCGCTCCCGATACGGCTAATTTTATAAAGAATGCTATTAATTTGACATCAGATATGCAGGATAAAATTAAAATACATGCGACTTGTAAGGAGTTGGAGACATTATTTTTAACTTATATAGAAGACATCAAGGAAGTTTCCGGAAAAAAGATGAATTTTAAGGAAATTAAAAATCCTGAAAGCATTCCGAATCCAAAGGAATACTTAATGAAATTATTATTAAAAGAAAATATAATATACGGTCAGAAAGTCGCAAGAGAAATTGCGTCTCAGGTAGATATATCTAAGCTTGAAAAAAGATCGAAAAATTTTAGAAGATTATATAAAATTATAAATAATTTAGCAGTTTAAGTCATAAAATTACAAAATGGAACAAATTAAAAGGTCTTAATGAATAGCGGAGTCTGATATATTTATGTCATTTTGATAATACGTCTCCCTAAATTTTTAATTTACGGACAAAAATATGTTATAATTTTTCTTAATTAAACAACTAAAATCTGGCTTATGCGAAATATCTAACCATTCCTCTTTTCTCCGTTCCAATGAAGCTCTGCTGTAATAATCTTATTACAATTAATTGCAATATTTACAATTTAAAAAACCGTAGTAGTAAAATTGCACTTTTTCAGAATAGCAATATGGCATCTATGCAGCTTTGAGTTATATGAGATGTCAAAGTCAGAAAAAATAAGCCATTCCTCAACATAATTATTATGTCTAATTAATGTTAGCATTTAAGGTATTGCGGAATTTGCTGCCGTTATAGGTTGTACAATGTAACCCGACGCAGATAAAATCTTTTGAAGAATTTAACTAATGCTATATAAATTAAAAATATGTTATATTATTTATGATGTATATAAAGAAAATAATGATGATATATTAAGAGATAGATTCTTAGAAGACCTTTCCGATTTAGAAAAATTAGTTTCTCAAAAATTATTTAAGAATAAATTGGAAAATAAACTAAATGATGCAGTATGAGGCTAAAAAATAAAATCTTTAGGATGAATGTATATTATTTCTAAATAAATAATGCAGTTGTTTCTGCATAATTTATTTTGAACAGGAAAAGAAATAAAAGCCTTTAAAAAGAAATAAATCCATATAATTAAATTAATCCGCAGCAAACAAAATTTAATTTAGTCTAAACATGGACAATATAAAAACTAAAACATTTAATATTTTCGGCGAAAAAGCCTTAAACGAATCTCTATCCGTCATTATTAAAGAGACGGAATCGTCGGATTTTTTCAAATTTGCCGTTCCTAAAGATTATATATTTCTGCCTTTGCTTGAAGAAAAGATAAATCAAAACGGTTTGCTGATTTGCGAATTAAATGAAAATTCCGATAATATAGAAATTGCCTTAAAAAAATCCGATAACTTTAATCTTTCCGCCGTTATAAACTTTTACGATAAAATAAAATTCAACGAGTCTATAGGTATTTTAAAAAATATACCGGATTCTTCCCTTAAAACATTATCATTCAAAGATATAACCGATGATTATACTTATGAAGAAATAGAGATACTGTTTTCGGAAGCTTTCAGGGTCTTATCGTGCGGTTCATTGTTTTACATGGAATATATAGGAAACAAGGTTTCCGAATACTTGTTAAAAGGGTATATGGAATATGCCGGTTTCATAAATGTTTTTCCTGTAGTTTCAGCAGGCGAATACGAGCATGGAAAAATCAAAATTAATTCTAAAAAAAACGGTTTAGCAGATATATCTAAGCAGCCTAAAAAAGTTTTAATAAATATAGACTTAAAACAGCCTGAAAAATTAATTGAAAGCACCGTTTTCATAAGGGATTTGCACAATAAATACAACAATTGGGATTTATATCTTGTTTCGGACGATTGGGAATTTTTCGACGAAAATATTTATTTAAAATATTGTTCTGTCGAACATCCTTCGGAAAATACCGACTATGCCATTTATCTTGACGATTGTAACACTTTTCCTGTTATAGATTATGAATTTAAAAGCCTTGACAGCCGCAAACCGGATTTATTTTATTCGCAGGAGAATCTGACTAACGTACGCACTTTTTTGTATAAACACGGCATATCAGGTAACGATTTTTTTCTTATTATAGATTCGGATTTTATAGATACAAAAAACAAAGAAAATATTATAGAAAAATTTAAAACAGATTTTCCTTATATCGTTATAATAGGCTTTAAAACTCTTGTCATAGAAAAAGATTTTAACGGTTTAGCGCTAAAAGATAAAGCTTTGCTTTTGCAGCTTTCCTCTTTTTACGCGGGTGGCGGGTTTAATTATTATCTTGCTGATTCTATGTATGTTCCGTCGTATAATGCCGTTTCCGGCGGGACTAATTATAAAAGGGAATTCAAAGCAGGGGCAGGGAGTTTTGACGTATCGGTAGTAATTCCGGCATATAATAATTTTATTTATACTAAACAATGCGTTTTTTCGATATTTAAGAATCATCCTCTATTAAATTTTGAAATAATTATAATAGACAACGGCTCAACCGACGATACAAAAGAATATTTTGCCAAATTCAATGATTTAAATAATTTTCGCTTTATTTCAAACGATGAAAATTTGGGATTTGCTAAAGCGTCTAATATGGGAGCAAAACTTTCGCGTTCAGAAAATATTTTGTTTTTAAATAACGATACCGTAGTTTCAAAGGGCGTGATAGACGTACTTTATTATTCCATAACGGCCGATTCCGCCGAATCCTTAAAAATCGTCACCGCAGGTCCGCTCCTTTTATACCCGGACAAAAAAATTCAGGAAGCCGGCATAATGTTTGAGGAACGTCTGGTACCTTACAATGCATATTCCAGAGCGGATATATCAGGTTGCAGGCAATCATCCGATATCAAAAATACTATTTATATAAGGAGTTATAACGCCCTTACTGCGGCTTGCCTTATGCTCAAAAAAGAAATATTCGAGACGGCGGGCAGTTTTGACGAGGGCTATATGAATGGTTTCGAGGATGTAGATTTATGCCTTAAATTGCGCGAAAGCGGTTATAAACTTATATTTAATCCTAAAAGCATAGTATTCCATTTTGAAGAAAAAACGGCAGGCAGAAAAAAATACGATACTGAAAATATTAACCGCTTTATGAAAAAGTGGGAGCATAGATATAAAAGAGATAATTATATATTTGCAGAAATGGATAATTTGTTTATAACGAATAAATCGAAAAACGACGTTTCGAAACATATTATTCCATTAAATTGGTTTAAATCCGCCGAAAAAGAAATCGACAATTTAATCTCAGGCAATAAATACAAAGAAGCTTTAAAACTTTGCGACGATATTTTAGAATTAAACAAATATAATATAAAGTTTCATAAAAAAAAAGAAAATATAAAGCGAAATTTTGATATAGCTGAATCTCAAAAAGATATAAGATTTTTGCTTGATGAAAAAGAAAAATTACTTTTTCTATATAAGGCTGTTATGAAACGTATAGCAAAAGATAATAGAACAAAAGTGACATTAGATGAGAATGAAATTTATCAAATATGGATTAAATATAACGAGCCTTCCGATACAGAGACTGAAAAACAAAAAATCTTTGAATTTAGAAATAAACCCAAAATAAGCGTTATTATGCCTGTGTATAATACGGACAGAGAATATTTAATCAAGGCAATAGAATCCGTAATAAACCAGACTTATCCAAAGTGGGAGTTGTGTATAGCCGACGACGCATCGACTGAAATTCACGTAAAAGAAATTTTAAAATATTACAAGGAAAAGGATGAAAGAATTAAAATCGTATTTGGAACAAAAAACGGCCATATTTCAAAAACTTCTAATGACGCCCTTTCTATTGCAACAGGAGATTATATAGCACTATTAGACCATGACGACGAACTGCCGGAATACGCCTTATTTTTTTTAGTAAAAGAAATTAACGAACATCCTGACGCAAAGTTAATTTACAGCGACGAAGACAAACTGTATCTCGACGGCAGCCGAGTCTTGAGGGTCTTGCCTTATTTCAAACCTGACTGGAACCCTGACCTTTTTTTATCACAGAATTTTATTAGTCATTTAGGAGTTTATAAAAAATCTATAGTTGATGAAATAGGCGGTTTCAGAGTTGGATACGAAGGTTCCCAGGATTACGACCTTGCCCTCAGGTTTATAGAAAAAATAAAATACTCCGAAATCAGACATGTTCCAAGGATTTTATATCACTGGAGAATGACGGAAGGTTCTACTGCCGTTAATGTCGAAAATAAATCATATGCGGTAATAGCTGCAAGAAAAGCAATTCAGGAGCATCTTGACAGGATGAATATAAAAGCTAAAGTAGTCGAGGCTCCATTGGTGCCTATGTTTAGCCATGTTATTTATGATATCGATAAAAATCCGCTTGTAAGTATAATTATACCTAAGTATAATGGCTATAATATATTAAAAAAATGTATAGACAGTATAATTAAAAAAACATATTATAAAAACTATGAGATTATAGTAGTCAACAACAATAGCGACGATAAACGAACAATCGAATATTTAGAATTTGCGAATGTTTTAGACAATATAAGGGTCATTGATTATAACAAGCCTTTCAACTATTCCGCCATTAATAACTTTGCCGTTAAATCAGCAAAAGGAGATGTTTTGGTTTTATTGAATAACGACGATGCCGAAGTCATTAACGGTGACTGGTTAAGAGAACTTGTTTCCCATGCCTTGCGGCCGGAAATAGGAGCAGTCGGCGCTAAACTTTTATATCCCGATAACACCATTCAGCATGCAGGGGTTGTTATCAATAAGCTTGACAAACCCCTTTATGTATTTCGTGGGCTTAGCGGAGACGATGCCGGTTATTTTGGAAGAGCTAATTTATTGCAAAATTATACCGCAGTTACCGGTGCTTGCATGGCCATTAGAAAAAAATTATATGAAGAATCGGGTGGTATGGACGAAAATTTATCCATAGCTTATAATGATATAGATTTTTGTCTTAAAATTATGAAACTTGGTTATTATAACGTTTATACACCATACGCAATTCTTTACCATTATGAATCTAAAACTAGAGGATATGAAGATACCGAAGAAAAGAAATTAAGACTCAAGAAAGAACTTGATTACTTAATAAACAAATGGGGAAAAATGCTTGATGCAGATTTTGCTTACAATATTAATTTAAGTAAAGTTCCAGACAGTTTATTTTCGGTAAAGTTGCCGGAAGAATTCATTAGCGTTATTGCGCCGTAAATCTTTCTTTAATATGATAAAATATGAAAAACACGATAAATTTGAAGTTAAAATAACCGATTTTTAATTAAGATATAAAGGAATATAAAATAGAAAAAAATTTATGCATAGGCGCAATTTTTAAAAATGAATATCCTTATATTTTAGAATGGCTCGCGTGGCATAAATTATGCGGTTTTGATAAAATTATCATAGCCGATAACGGTTCGGACGACGGAACCAGAGAACTTTTACAGGTGCTCGACGATTTAGGAGAAATTAATCTTATATATCAGCCGAAAATTTTTGCCGTCAGCGCCTCTCAATTTATCGCATACGACAGGATTGTAAATCAGTTTTGTCCGGAATGTTACGCTATTTTGTTTATCGATGCCGATGAATTCGTTGAAAACGATGAAGACGATTTAAGTTCCGTTTCTAAGACTATTATGAGTTTATTTAATGTTCCTAATGTTGGTGCTATAGACCAATTAGGTTTTTCCGGCTGGATAGCAAACGTAAACGGTTTATCTAAAAATATTAAGATTAATATTTTTGTCAATGAAATATACAGCGGCTACACGACTCCGTGTTTTTATAGAAGAAATTTTATAAATCAAAGCATTTCTAGTGACGGTATTGTTGGGTTCAAGTTTTCTTTCCAGACTCCGTTAAAATCAGGCGATGAAATTTTCATACAAATACACGGAAGGTTATTTCAATTTCCAAATGCAAAATATAAAATGGCCTAAATAAAGCAATTATAATTGATATTAAACAAATTATTAAAAATTAGGACAACATTTTTTTTGTTTAACACATAAATGTATAAAATTTTATTTCTATTAAGGAATCATAATGAGTTTAGCAAATTATAATCAAAATAATCTTTATTCAAAAATAAATTCAAAATATGAGTTAAAATTAAATGATATTCATGCAAATAATAAAAATTCATCACATTCAATTATTGTTGACTTAATAGCTGAAAATTCAACAGTACTTGACGTAGGATGTTCTAACGGATATTTAGGAAACTGGTTAAAAATAAATAAGAACTGCAAAGTATACGGAATAGACATTAACCAAGATGCGTTGAATCTCGCAAAACAAGAATCAGGCTATGATGACGTATTTTTAATTGATTTAGATGAACCGAAAGTCGAAGATATAAAAAGACTTAACAAATTAGATGTATTTTTTGATTATATCGTTATGGCAGATGTTATAGAACATTTAAAAAATCCTGCCGGTATTTTAATATTATTATCAGAAAAACTTAAATTTTATTCAAATTTTATAATAAGTATTCCTAATATTTCCAATGCCGATATTATATTAAATCTTATTGAAGGCAAATTTAATTATGGAGATTTTGGTTTATTAGATAGAACACATCTAAGATTTTTTACTAAAAATTCTTTTATAGAATTTATTGAATCTATAAATAAAAGTGAATCATTAGATGACTGCAAATTTCAAATAGATTTTATTGCAAACACTATTTATATATCAGATTTTATTAGAAATATAATTTCAGAAAAACCTATATTATATAATTTATTAAAATCTGCTAATCCAGAGGTAGATGTTTTGCAAAATATATTTGCATTAACAAAAGTTAAGAAAGATGACAAAATTTTTAACTTCAAAGAAAAATTTAATATAAAACCCCTTGATAAAATTTTTAATGTAATTAATGAATTAATTAAAATTGCTCAAGATTGTGAAAAAGAACTATAAAAATTATATTAATTTATGAGAACATTATAAAAATAGGAAAATTTTACATGCAGAAAACTATCCACGCTTTTAAAAAAGTATACGAGACAAGAAAGCCTGAATGCCAGACAGATATTTAATTTCGATAAAGGCGTTGAGTATATTGCAAGGAATTCAGGAATTTATTAAAACCATACGGCTTCAGGCAGTGCATTTTGTTGTTTCCGACTTTATGAAGAAAAGAATCTAATTTTTCTTCTAGATCTAAATTCTTTGTAAAATTGGCTATTAATATACTGCCGCCGAACGATTTAATTTTTTCGTTGTCATTCTTTATTTTAGTGATAAAATTTTCATATAAATAAATTTTATATTTTGATTGCTACCACTTTAGATTATAAAATAAAATTCGAAAACGATAAATACAATAATATAATAGTAAAAAATAATAACATATTATTGTATTAAATAATTTTAATTAAAAATAAAATAATAAGAATGTTTTAACTGTTTGATAAGAATAAAGAATGTAAAATATCATTTTAGACTACTTCTAAAATAACAATTTTAAATTTTAAAGGTGTTGTCGATAAAATAAAATGCAATTTTGATAGTGAAGATTGTGTATTCCGTTTTAATCGAACACTAAAATCAGTAATTAATCCCTTCTTTCCGGAAGAGGCTTTAAATGAAGATTTTCTTCTTCAAAAAGTGCAGCCCTTGATTTTAAAATCTTTTGCATCGGTCTGTCGTTGTATTCTTTTAGTTCTGCGGCTATAGCTAAATTTAACTCTTCAATACTGAAAAATGTTTTATCTCTTAGAGGAGCGAGGATTCTTCTCTGGGCGTTTAACACTCCGTTTTCAACCTTCCGCTTGTCTTTCGGTTTATTAGGTCTTGCCGGTATTATAACCGCGTCGTAATGCAGGGACATCTCCAGATACGCCCTGTTTATTTCAGGGTCGTAATAGTTTGCCTTGGTAACCCCGGATTTAAGGTTGTCCGGAACTATTGCGGAAGGAATTCCGCCGAAGAATTCAAACATCATGATATGGCAGTTTATCCAGTTTTCAAGCGTCTGGTTGTGGACGGCGTATGAAGGTATAGCTGCTTGCGCCTAAGACCCCGACGAAGAGTTCTACTTCGGTTATTTTTCCGGTAAGGGGATTTTTTATTTTCGGTCTGTAGCCGGAAAAATCCACGAATACCTTTTCTCCCATTTTATGGTTAAACCTCATAACCGGATTTAATATCTTTTTAAATTCGTTGTAGTGATAGGCAAACCGGGAATACTGATAGCCGTCCGGATTATCCCTTATGTATTCCTCCCACAGAAGATAAAGGGTTACCCCTTTCCTTTTAAGTTCGGAATTAAGACAACTCATATCCGGCATAACTTTTTTGGGTTCCTTCGGTAATTTAAGAAACAGCCTGTTTTTAATTTCCTCGTCGGTTAGAGAGGCAAATTCGTCGTAAGTTATGCTTGATGATTTAAAGCGGTTTATGTAGAAACTTACTGTAGAACTAGAAATATTGCAGGATGATGCAATATTTCTCACGCTAAGGTTTAGGTTGAATAACCTTATAATTTCTCTTACTGTTTTCACTGTCAGCCTCCTTTTGAATACGTTCCTAAAGCTCAGGCTATTTTTAAAACTGAGGGTTTAATAAAGATGATAGCGGATAAGAAAACCAATAAAGTTTTAGGAATTCATATGCTGGCGCACAACTCGTCGGAAACAATCCAGAAGGCAAGCGTCTATTTGCAAAATAGTTATACGATTCAGCAAATCGGCTAGGAAATCGGCGTTTATCCGACTATGACAGAAGGGCTTAAATTAGCTGCCCAGAGTTTTACTAAAGACGTCAGTAAACTTAGCTGCTGCGCATAACAAATTAACATTACAGGAGATTTACGTGAATAGAACGATTTTTTATTTGCATAATAGAAAAACCGGATAACACATAACAAACAAACATTGCAGTAGATTTACTCAGAATATTTTAACGCGATTACAATTTTTTGCTTGATTTTAAAATGATGTTTTATTATAATTAAAAAAAGATTTAAATAATAACGTAACCGACCATATTAATAATAATTTATTCATCGTAAACCTGAGGCGGTAAATCCAGTTATATGATTTATGATTAAAAACTTAACGGCAGTATTATGAAAAATATTAAAAGATTCCTTATAACTTTATATTATTTCTCAATTAAATAAACTGCAATTTTAGCATAATAATAAATTATAATAAATTGGAGGATTTTTTATGGATGATATTTTTGAAGGCGTCTTTAAATTTAAAAATGAGGACTATGAAAAGTATAAAGACCTTTTTGCAGAATTAGAGAATGGACAGAATCCCCATACATTGTTTATAGGATGCTCAGACTCAAGGGTTGTGCCCAGTCTTATTACAAAAACGCTGCCCGGTGAATTATTTATGGTTAGAAATATTGCCAATATGGTACCTCCGTACAGAGAAACAGAAGAATATGTATCTACTACGTCAGCGATAGAGTTTGCTATTGAAGTTCTTAATGTTAAAAATATCGTAGTGTGCGGACATTCCAATTGCGGCGGCTGCGCTTCATTGTATAAATCTGAAGAAGAGCTTAAAAATGTTCCTCATGTCAGGAAGTGGCTGGAACTAGCAAATCCTGTAAAAGAATATGTTTTAAATAATATAAATACAAAAGAAGGTAAAAATATTCAAAAATCGCTGATGACCGAACAATTTAATATTGTACATCAGGTGAATAATCTGTTTACTTATCCGTTTATAAAAGAAAAATATATAAATAAAGAAATAAATATATACGGCTGGTATTATATGATTGCTACAGGAGAAGTGTATAATTACGATAAAGAAAACGGTTCTTTTACCGTTATTGCAAAATAGAAGTATATAAAAATATATCTATATAATATAATATTAGCGTATAATATAAAATTCATAAAACATCTTAACGAAAATTAAATAATGCCGATTTAAGACTGTCTTTTTTTTAAAGTAAAATTTTAGATATCTAAACTAAAATTATTAATTTAAATTAATTTAAATTGATTTAATTTTAAAGGAGGCTGCCATGCTGTACAACAAACCGAAATTCAAAGAACAATATGAAAATTATATCGGTGGCAAATGGGTACAGCCGATAGACGGCGAATATTTTGACGATATTTCACCTGTTGACGGCAGTATAATCGCCAGAGTGCCCAGGTCCAACAGTAAAGACATTGATATTGCCGTTTCCGCCGCATGGAAAGCTTCAGCGTTGTGGGAAAAAACATCTGCTGCAGAAAAAAGCAGCCTGCTTTTTAAGATTGCCGATATAATAGAAAAAAATTTAGAGGAACTCGCAATCATAGAAGCGTGGGACAACGGCAAGGCTATAAGAGAAACACTGGTAGCCGATATTCCTCTGGCAGTTGACCATTTCAGGTATTTTGGGAGCGTTATTCGTGCAGAGTCCGGAACCGTTGCCGACCTTGATGCTAATACCGTTTCAATGGAAATATATGAGCCTTTGGGAGTTGTCGGACAGATTATTCCGTGGAATTTTCCTATTCTTATGGCAGTGTGGAAGCTGGCGCCAGCCTTAGCGGCAGGTAATTGTGCCGTATTAAAACCTGCTGAACAAACCCCCGTTTCTATTCTTTGCCTTATGGAAATGATAGCCGGTATTTTGCCTGATGGGGTTGTTAATATTGTAAACGGATTCGGACCTGAAGCAGGTAAACCTCTTGCAAAACATCCGGGTATTAAAAAGATTGCATTTACGGGAGAGACTACTACCGGTCGTTTAATTATGCAGTATGCATCCGAAAATATTATTCCTGTAACATTAGAGCTAGGCGGCAAATCACCCAATATCTTTTTTGACAGCGTAATGGCAAAAGATGATAATTTTCTCAGTAAAGCGATTGAAGGTTTGGTATTGTTTGCTTTTAATCAAGGCGAGGTATGTACGTGTCCGTCTCGTGCCTTAATTCAAGAAAACATCTATGATGAGTTTATGAAACGGGCTTTAAAGCGCGTTGATGCCATAAAAATTGGAGATCCGCTTGATTCTGCTACTATGATGGGAGCGCAGGCATCAATAGACCAGTACGAAAAAATAAAAAATTACATTGATATCGGAAAGCAGGAAGGTGCTGAGGTTTTAACAGGCGGAGATGTTTACGCTAATAAGCTATATCCTGATGGATACTATATCAAGCCTACAGTATTTAAAGGCAATAATAAAATGCGTATTTTTCAAGAAGAAATATTCGGTCCTGTGCTGAGCGTCACTACATTTAAAGACGAAGCTGAGGCAATGGAAATAGCTAACGATACTCTATATGGGCTTGGCGCAGGTGTGTGGTCGCGCGATGTTCATCAGGTAAACACAGTTGCCAGAGGCATTAAGGCAGGGCGCGTATGGGTGAATTGCTATCACTTATATCCAGCACACGCTTCATTCGGCGGGTATAAAAAATCGGGTATCGGACGTGAAACGCATATGATGATGCTTAATCAATATCGCCATACTAAAAATATATTAACATCTTACAGTAAAGATCCTTTAGGTTTTTTTTAAATAGAATATTATGTATATAGAACGTATATCTATAACTGAAGAAGCCAAAGCAATAGTAGATAAGTTAAGAGAAAAGCATGGAGAATTAATGTTTCATCAGAGCGGCGGATGCTGTGACGGTTCTGCTCCAATGTGCTTTTCAGTAGATGATTTTATTGTTGGGAGCAGAGATTTAATGCTCGGTGAAGTCTATGGTTGCAAGTTTTATATGGCTGCCGATCAATTTGAGTATTACAAGAGCTTACATTTAACCATTGATGTAGTCAAGGGTAGAGGGTCGAGTTTTTCATTGGAAATCCCTCTCGGAATACGCTTTATAATAAGATCAAGATTATTCACGGATGAAGAGTTTGAAAATATAATGGTTCCGGAAATATTTGATTAAAATTTAAAATTTATTTAATATGTAAATAGAATAATACTTATACTAATTTAATTATTTTTTTATATTTTTGTTTATTAACACAGACATGAAAATAAGAGTAGATTTGTCTCATTCGTTAAAAGATGCGAGCTATGATATATTAATAGATTCAAATATTGCTATAGGAGAAATTTTAAAATCTGCCGGAATTAGAAAGAGAGTATGTGTTATAACGTGTAAGACCGTAAATGATTTGTACGGCAATTCTATTAGCGATGCATTAAAAAGTGCAGGAATTGAACCATTTTTTATATTACTTCCGGACGGCGAAAGCGCAAAAAGCATAAAATACTTATCATATGTTTATGACGAGCTGATTAAAAACAGGTTTGAAAGGTCGGATTATATAATTGCTTTCGGCGGAGGCGTAATAGGGGACCTTGCAGGGTATGCGTCAGCTTCATATTTGAGAGGGGTCAATTTCATACAAATTCCTACGACGCTTCTATCGGATGTCGATTCTTCCGTAGGCGGAAAAACAGGCATCGATCATCCTTCAGGAAAAAATCTTATAGGTGCTTTTTATCAGCCGAAAATAGTTATTATTGATGTAGATTTTCTTAACTCTCTGGATAATAGGGAACTTATTAACGGTTTTGCGGAAGTTATTAAATATGGGGCTGTTCTTGATAGAGATTTATTCTTGTATCTGGAGAATAATCTTGATAGAATAATGTCAAAAGATAAACAATCATTGATGCATATTATTGAAAGGTCTTGCCTGATAAAGGCAGATATCGTCAATAAAGATGAAAGAGAAAGCGGAGTTAGGTCTGTGTTAAATTTTGGACACAGTCTGGGGCATGCAATTGAGACGCTTTATAATTATAAAACAATAAAACACGGAGAAGCTATTTCAATAGGGATGGTGTTTGCATCTAAACTGTCTAAAGAGATGAATCTCTGCAGTTCAGAAACGGTAAACAGATTAGAAATGCTTATTAAAAATTCCGGACTTCCTACGGAAATTCCGAAATTTAGTCCTGAAGAATATGTTAATGCAATGAAGCTTGATAAAAAAGTTGAAGATGAATCAATAAAATTTGTTTTGGTTAACGATATAGGAAATTTTAAGTTTGAAAAGCTTGATTTTGCATTTATTCGCAAATTTTTAGAAAATATAATATAAATATAATGCAGATTGAAAATTTTATTAAAAAAATGTATTATTATTAATAATATAATATAATACAATATAACATAATATAGTATAAGTTAAATTAAGATAATATAATATAATATAATACATTTGAAGATGCTGCTGTAATAGTTGAGTGATTTTTTAATATATAATTACTTATTATTTATAATGGGCAATTACATGACTAATTTAAAACATAACAAACAATAAATAAAATTATGGAATAAAATTATGGAACAAAAAACTAAGACATTTGCAGAGATTTATGAATCGCAAGGACATTATGAGCAGGCGCTTGATATCTATATAGATTTGTTAAAGGCGAGTCCTCTTGATTCTGAACTGATAAATAAAATTAAAAATATTCAGAATCTAATATTAAGCGAAAGAAATAAAAAGAAAGAATCTGCTGCCGCTAAAATAAATTTATTTAATAATTTGCTGGCTAAAATTGAGATTTATAAGGCAAAAACAGTTTAATTATACAGATTATAATATAATGATGGATTTTATTTAGCATCCTGTTTTATATCCCATAATTGGAAATTTTGCAAAATAAGCTTCCGTATATCTTTTTATTAACATATGTCCTCTTTTGCGGCGTAATATAACAAATTTCAGCTGAATGAGGGTTAAAATAGTGCATGAAGAAAAAACAAAAGATAATAATATTTGCGGTATTTGCGATTTAATAAATTCTCAAAAAGCTGAAGGTATTTTAATAAAACATCCGGCTAATGTCCTTTATATTGCAGGATATTCAGGCGAAGAGTGCTATCTTTTTGTTTCAAAAAACGGGATTGTTAATTTATATGTTGATGGACGTTATTATGAAAGAGCGGTCATTGAAACTGAGAACAAAAATATAAATGTAAGATGTTTTAAGGAATTATATAAAGATATAGCTTTAAATTTGCAGACGGATTTTAAGCTTAAAACCGGAAATATTATTCTTTTTGAATCCGCATATTTCACTTATGAAGAATATTTCGGATTTAATTCCGAATTAAAAGGGTTATCGTTTATACCTGCCCGCAATCTTCTGGTAAAATTGAGATGTATAAAGACAGCAGAAGAAATTAACAATATAAAACAGGCCGTATATATTGCTGAAAAATCGATGGCAGCGGCAATTAAAAATATTGCTGAAAATTTTAATTCAGAAAATAAAATTTCAGAATTGAATATTGCTAATCAATACAGGATAAACCTTTTAAATATGGGCAGTTCTGAAAATGTAGCTTTTGAAACTATTGTGCTGAAAGCAGAACGTTCTGCCATGCCTCATGGAATACCGACGGGCAATAATATTATAAACGACGGGAAGAATAATATATTATTATGCGATTTCGGCGCTAAATATAATCATTATAACAGCGATGAAACCGTTACTCTGTTTTACGGAACCCCTGATGCTAAATTTACAGATATGTACGACACTGTTTATAGCGCCCAGCAATTAGCTATATCAGCTATAAAACCGGGACTCAGACTTTGCGATTTAGATAAAATAGCCAGAGATTATATTGATAAAAAAGGATATGGAAAATATTTCACGCATTCGCTTGGTCACGGTGTCGGGTTAGATATACATGAATATCCCTTTGTATCTTTTAAAAACGAAGACATAATAGAAGAAGGAATGGTTTTTACAGTGGAACCCGGTATTTACATAGAAGGATTCGGCGGCGTGAGGATCGAAGATATGTGCTTAGTTACTAAAAACGGCACTGAAATTTTAACGACGATAAAGAAGGATAGGATTAAGAACTTTATCTAATAATTATATAACCAATTGATAACTTTTATAGATATTATATTTAATTTTTTTAATTTTGTATTGATTTTTAATTTACTTTAATTTAAAGTATATGTAAGGTAGCTATAAAATAATAACATAATTTTTGTTTCTTGCAGTTAACTTTCATTTAAAAGTATATATAAGATATCTGTAATAATAACGCATTTTTTTTTGTTTCTTTGCAGCTAACTCTAATTTAAAAGTATATTAAAGTATATCTTTAAAATGTATCTTTAAAGAATATTTTTAAAATATATAGGGTATCTGCAATAGGAAAATAACAGCTTTGCATTACTAATTAACATTAACGGAGGATTTTTGTGTATTCAACAACAGATTTTAAAAAAGGACTTCGCATAGAATTTGAAAAGGAGCCTTTTGAAATTATTGATTTTCAGCATGTAAAACCGGGGAAAGGAGGTGCGTTTGTCAGAACAAAATTAAAAAATTTAATTAACGGAAGGGTTATAGACAGGACATTAAGAGCAGGCGAAAAAGTAGAAACGCCTAATATTGAAGAAAAAAATATGCAATATCTGTATGCAGAGGGTGACGAATATATATTTATGGATAACGAAACATACGACCAGATAAAATTCAGCAAAGAAACGGTTGGAGACAATGCAGGTTTTCTTCTTGAAAATATTACGGTAAATGTTTTATATTATAATAATAAGCCAATTAATATTGACGTTCCCAACTTCTTAGATTTAAAAATTGTAAGTACCGAACCGGGCATAAGAGGCGACACCGTTTCAGGTGCTACTAAACCTGCCGTATTGGAGACAAAACTCGTAATAAATGTCCCGTTATTTATAAATGAAGGCGACGTAATCAAAGTTGATACAAGAAGTAAATCATATATAGAGAGGGTTTCTAAATAAATGCAATAATAAAATAATTGCAGTATAGCAGCTGCAGTATAGCGGTGCAATAATTATACGAAAAGTATAATTAACGATTAAATGGCATCTTTGAAGTATAATGTCTTAAAGTCAAGTATATTAAAATTAATTAAAAATCAATAACTTATTTAATTTATTATTAAATTATTAATTCAATTAATATAAAAATATTATGAATATTAAAGACATAAAAGACCTTGTAAAATTCATAAAGTCAAATAAAGTCGGCGAATTTTATTATAAAAAAGGCGATGAAGAAATAGAGATAAAATTAAACGACGAGTTTGATTTTCAGGATTACAAAACAATAAAAAATAATAATCGGCAGGAAAGAATTCTGGATAAGTTTGCTGAGCAGATTTCAGAAGCTGAAGCTTCTGCGTTATCAAATATATCTAAGGGAGAATCATTAGTTCAAGACATTAACAAGATTGCCGAATTTAAAGAAGATACATCCAGATATAAAGAAATTGTATCTCCTTTTGTTGGCGCGTTTTACAGGGCTTCGGCTCCGGACAAACCGCCTTTTGTGGAAATTGACTCAATAGTAGAAAAAAATAGCCCGGTATGTATAATAGAAGCTATGAAGCTTATGAATGAAATAGAAGCGGATATAAAATGCCGTATTGTGTCAATTCTCGCCGAAAATGGGCAGGTTGTCGAATATGGGCAGCCGCTGTTTATAGTTGAGCCGGTTTAAATCTGTTTTAAACTTGCTTGCTTGCTTGCTTGATTTAATTAATTAGGTTTATTTTGTTGTTTTGCCGATGTCGGCATATTATATTATAATACGATAATAATACTATAATTTAACATATAAAATATGTTCAGAAAAATTTTAATTGCCAATAGAGGCGAGATTGCCGTCAGAATTATAAGGGCGTGCAAGGAAATGGGAATTAAAACGGTGGCGGTCTATTCTACGGCAGATAAAAACAGTCTTCATGTTAAGTATGCCGACGAAGCCATATGCATAGGTCCTCCGCAATCTGCCAAGAGTTATTTGAATATATCTTCTATAATATCAGCCGCAGAGGTTACAGACAGTGAAGCAATCCATCCCGGATACGGTTTTCTGTCTGAAAATGCTAATTTTGCGGAAATAAGTGAGAATTGCGGCATAAAATTTATTGGACCGACCGCAGACAATATGAATGCATTAGGAAATAAGCGGAATGCCAGAAAACTTGTTTCAAGTTTAGGTATTCCGGTGCTTCCCGGAAGCGGCGATATAGGAGCGGATAACGACGATGAGGATGAGGAAAATTTAAAAAAAGCTGCGGAAGAAATCGGATATCCTTTAGTTTTAAAAGCATCAATGGGCGGCGGGGGCAAAGGAATAAGGATGGTTTTGTCGCCTGCTCATTTAATTCAGGCTTATCATCAGGCAAGGCAGGAGGCTCTTACTTTTTTTGGCGATAAAGATGTTTATCTTGAAAAATATTGTGAAAACCCAAGGCATATCGAATTTCAAGTTCTTGCCGATAAGTATGGAAATGCAATATATCTCGGAGAAAGGGATTGTTCAATACAGAGAAGGCATCAAAAAATAATAGAAGAAAGCCCCTCTATCGCTATTAAAGCATCTATGAGAAAAAAAATGGGCGAAGCTATTACTAAAGTCTTAAAAGAAATAAAATACGTTAACGCTGCAACATTTGAGTTTCTTTTAGCCGGAGATAATGATTTTTATTTTATGGAAGTCAACACCAGAGTTCAGGTGGAACATCCGGTTACTGAATTCGTAACCGGTATCGATATTATCAAAGAGCAGATTAAAATTGCAAATGGAGATAAACTTAAAATAAAGCAGGAAGATATTAAAATTAAAGGTCATAGTATTGAAGTCAGAATCAATGCCGAAAATCCTCGCGATTTTAAGCCCTCTCCGGGACTTATAACTTTATACAACAAGCCTGGCGGCGTGAATGTGAGAGTTGACGATTTTGCATACTGCGGATATAGGGTTGAACCGTTTTACGACTCCCTCCTCGGAAAATTAATTGTTTATGACAGCTCAAGAACTGCCGCAATAAACAAGCTAAAGAGCGCATTGAATGAGTTCTGGATTGAAGGAATTGAAACGAATATTCCGTTTATCAAAAGAATTATCAATGACGGGGACTATATTTCAGGTAAAGTCGATATAGGTTATATAGCCAGACTTTTAGAGGGGAAATAAATTTACTTTAATAATTTTTATATATTATATTATAGTACCAAAAGGGGGTTTTCATGGATGTTCCAAAAAATTTAAAATATAACTCAGAGCATCTCTGGGTTAAAGTTAACGGGGATAAAGCGCTCATAGGTGTTACCGATTTTGCTCAAGACCAACTCGGAGATATAATTTACGTAGATATTCCGGAAGCAGGATATGAACTGGAGCAGAATGAATCGTTCGGCACAATAGAGTCTGCCAAGTCTGTTTCAGAGCTGTATGCTCCCGTAAGCGGGCAGGTTACCAGAATTAATGAATCGCTTAAAGATGAGCCGGAGCTGATAAATGAGGAACCGTATGATACCGGTTGGATATTAGAAGTCAAGCTGAACAACGAAAATGAAGTTGAAGAGCTTTTATCCCCGGAACAATACGAAGAATTATTAAATTCCGGTAATTAATTAATCAAACAATTAATCAATAAGTTAGTTAGTTGCAAGTTATTTAGTTAGTTAATTAGTTGATTAATAAATAAGTAAGCAAGTTAATTAACCAATTTTTAATTAATTTATTAGATTATTAAATTTAATTATTTAAATGAGCTTTAATGAATGGCGATAATGGCTATAATTTGATATTTTCCGGCGGAGAGCGCGGCGCTGTCAATATGGCTGAAGACCTGCACATTTTAAATAGATACAGGCATTTGGATGATTTTACGGCCCGCCCCACATTGCGTTTGTATTTTTTTTCACCGCCGGCACTGTCGTTAGGTTTTTTTCAAAATAAATTAGACGGTGAATTAATAAGGAGAGCTGTATCACATGGATACGATATTGTCAGGAGACCGACCGGCGGCAGGGCGGTGCTGCATTTAAACGAGATAACATATAGTGTGGCAGCTTCATACAAAAATGGAATTTTTGCCGGCAGATTGATGGAAACTTATAAAATTATCAGTGATTTTCTTTATAATTTTTTTTTAAAAATAGGTCTAAATCCGGATACTCGTGCGCAAAATGTTGTAAATAGCAATAGCACTGAGAATGTTAGCAATACCGAAAATAATAATAAAAATTTTAATTGTTTTTTAAAAGCCCATTCTTACGAAATAACGTTTTCCGGAAAGAAAATATGCGGAAACTCCCAAAGACGAAACGATGCGGCTTTTCTTCAGCATGGTTCTATATATATTGATTATAACCCTGAAGAACACTGTGAATTATTTGAAAACAATTACGGCAATAATGAAAATGAAATAGTTCACGGTAAGAATGAAGCCCAATTTAACATCTATTTAGAAAACAAAAAAGAATATGATAAAATAGATAAAATAAACGTTAAATATTATGCTGAAAAAATTACCGGTATAAAACAGGAATTATTCAAAAAAGTTCAAAACAGTTTGAAAGATAAAAAACAAGCTGTTCATAACGTATTGCCTGATAAAAACGCGTTATTGAATATTTTAAAAACATCTTTTGAAGAGACTTATAATCTCAAATCTATAGATTATAAGTTTAAAGATACGGAAATATCAGAAATAGCTCGATTAGCCGAAACAGTTTTTATTGCATGATTGCAATATTTATATATTGTTCTAATTTTATTCTCTGCGGGTGTAGCTCAGCTGGTAGAGTGCAGGCTTCCCAAGCCTGATGTCGCGGGTTCGAACCCCGTCGCCCGCTCCATTCAAGGCTTAGATGACCTTTAAAAAATTAAATGGATATTATAAATATTTATACAGACGGAGCCTGTTCCAAAAATCCGGGTCCGGGAGCCTACGCCGCTATATTATTATACAAAGATAATGAAAAAATAATATCCGGATATAAAGAATGGACTACAAATCAGGAAATGGAAATATCCGCAGTTCTAAACGCCCTTAAATCAATTAAAAATAAGGAAATAGACATAAATCTCTATTCAGATTCAAAATACGCATTAGACGGTATGATGTTTTGGATGCATGACTGGGCAAAAAAACAATGGAAAAAAGATATTAAGCATAAGCAGATATGGCAGGAAATATATATCCTATATAATACGTTAAAAATAAATTGCATATGGGTAAAGGGGCATTCTAATAATTTATATAATGAACAATGTGATAAAATTGCTAAAAACTTGATTAAAGATAACAAGAAATAAAAAAAATGAATAAAAAAATAAATATAGCAGATATATTATAAAAATGATTGCAAAAGAAACTTTTATAGACAGTCTCTTAAAAAAATTAAAAAGCATGCCGGTCGGGCATTATTATGATGTCAGAAGCTACAAAAGGGACAGAGGATTTTATATTATAAAATCTGAAGAAGATGAATATTGCATACTGGAAAGAGGTTTTTTTGAAGAAGAATACGTAGCCAATTTTGATGAATTAACCAATATTTTTAAAAAGCTGTTAAAAAGAGAATTTCCAAGAAGCCATAAGTTAAGAATATATAATATGGGCGAAACTTCCGAATGTATATTTAAGAAACCTAAGCGTAAAAAAATATAGATATTAAAATATTGATATTGATATAATGTAAATTATACTATCAATTATTTTATTCTGTTTGTAAAAGTAAATGTAAAAATGTTCAAGACATAATAAATATATGGGAATATTTAATCTTGTATCAGATTTCAAACCGACAGGAGACCAGCCTAAGGCTATCGAGTCTATACTTAACGGAATAATAGATAAAAATTATAAGTATCAGACATTACTCGGGGTTACAGGTTCAGGAAAAACATTTACTATGGCAAATGTTATTAAAGAACTAGACAGGCCTGCGCTTATAATCGCTCCCAATAAAACACTGGCAGGGCAGCTTTATTCAGAATTTAAGTCTCTGTTTCCGGAAAATGCGGTTGAGTTTTTCATAAGCTATTATGATTATTATCAGCCTGAGGCTTATGTTCCTTCAAAAGATTTATATATTGAAAAAGATTCTTCGATAAACGACCAGATAGACAAAATGAAACATTCCGCCACGAGGTCAATTTTATCGCGCCGAGATGTCATTGTTATAGCGAGCGTTTCATGTATTTACGGTCTCGGTTCTCCTGAAACGTACGGCAGTATGCTCTTGGAAATTAAAAAAGGGCAGAAAATTGAAATGAAAGAAGTTCTAAGCAAGCTGACGGAAATAAGATATGACCGAAATGATATAGATTTTCATAGAGGTGTTTTTAGAGTTCGCGGCGATGTGATTGACGTTTTTCCGGCTTATGAAGAAGAAATCGCTATAAGAATAGAGTTTTTTGGAAGCGAAATTTCAATGATTGCCGAAATTGACCCGCTGAGAGGAAAAATAATAAGAAAATTGAATAAAACCGCTATTTATCCTGCATCGCATTATGTTGCGGACGAATCAACTCTAAAACATGCTATTAAGTCAATCAGAGCAGAACTTGCAGACAGACTTTTAGAATTGAAATCTATGGGAAAGCTTGTCGAAGCCCAGAGATTAGAACAAAGAACATTTTACGATATAGAGATGATTGAAGAAATGGGCTATTGTTCCGGTATAGAAAATTATTCAAGACATTTAACGGGCAGAAAAAAAGGCGAAGCTCCGCCTACGCTTTTAGATTATTTTCCTGAAGATTTTACTATATTTGCTGACGAATCTCACGTAAGTATACCTCAAATAAGAGGAATGTATAACGGGGATATATCAAGAAAAACCACATTAGTAGAGTACGGATTCAGGCTTCCGTGCGCTCTTGACAATAGACCGTTAAATTTTGACGAATTCAGCTCTCATATAAAAAATATGCTGTTTGTTTCAGCCACGCCTGCCGATTACGAACTTGGCGTTAGCTCACAGGTTATCGAGCAGATAATCCGTCCTACCGGTCTTATAGACCCTGAGGTAGAGGTCAGACCGGTCGCTAATCAGGTTGACGATATAATAAGCGAAATTAAAAAGACGGTTAAAGGAGGCGGAAGGGTTTTAGTTACAACTTTAACTAAAAAAATATCTGAAGATCTGTCGGAATTTTTGCTTGACAGCGGAGTGAAGGCTAAATATTTGCATTCGGATATTGCTTCTTTAGAAAGATTTAAAATTATCAGAGAGTTAAGGCTCGGAGAATTTGACGTCCTTGTCGGTATCAATCTTTTAAGAGAGGGGCTTGATATTCCCGAAGTAGAGCTGATAGGTATACTTGATGCAGACAAAGAAGGATTTTTGCGTTCTAAAACCTCGCTTGTTCAGACGATAGGACGTGCTGCAAGAAATATTAAAGGGCATGTTATACTGTATGGGGATAAAATTACCGATTCTATGGCTTTTGCAATTTCAGAGACTGAACGCAGGAGGAAAATACAGGAAAGCTATAATATTAAAAACAATATTACGCCTCAATCGATTAAAAAAAATATAGCAGAACTTTTAACCACAATTTTTGAACAGGATTACGTCGATTCTTCCGGCGGTGCAGGCGGAGAAAATATTATTGTTTTAAGCGCCGCCGCGGCTGAAAAAAAAATAAAAAATTTATCAAGATTAATGAAAAAATATTCAAAAGAATTCAACTTTGAAGAAGCAGCACGCGTAAGGGATGAAATAAATATTATTAAAAAACAGATGCTCCTGCTTGATGCCGTGTAATTAATAAAAATGTAAATTCGCACCAATATCAATCTTGATGCTGCATAAAAAAATGACCTATGATTTAAATAGCAGACTTAAATCCTTATCTAATTCTCCTGGTGTTTATCTTATGAAAAACATGGAAGGGGATGTTATCTATGTCGGCAAAGCTAAAAATCTTAAAAAGAGAATTTCCCAGTATTTTTCTAACAAGAAAACCGATATTAAAACAGAACACCTTGTATCGAAAATCAAAAGCTTTGAAACTATCGTCGTAAATAATGAAGTCGAAGCATTTCTGCTTGAAAATAATCTGATAAAAAATTATAAGCCAAAATACAATATAAATTTAAAGGACGATAAAACATATCCGTATTTAAAAATTACAAAAACGAATGTACATTCAGCCCGCACGCATAAATTAAACAATAAAAATAATGAAAACAAAAAAAACGATGAAAATAAGAAAAATATATGCCGCAAGCCGAACCCGTCAGATTTTCCTTATCTGACAAAAACCCGCTCTTACGATAAAAATTCGGGAGAATATTTCGGGCCTTATTCAAACGTAAAAGCTGTGAGCGATTTTATCAAAATGATAAATAAAATATTTAAGATAAGAACGTGCAATGATACTAAATTTAAATTATTCGCATCAAAAAATAAACCTTGCGTATATTACCAGATAAACAGGTGTTTTGCTCCATGCTGCGGTTATATAGCGGCAGAAGATTATAATAATTTGATAAAAGAAATAAAAATGCTGCTGCAGGGTAAAAACAATCAAATAATTAAAAATTTGAAGAATATGATGGATACATATGTAAAAGAACAAAATTTTGAGGCTGCTATAAAAATAAGAGACAAAATAAACAGTCTGCATATTATTTCCGTAAGTCAGTCAACGGTTATATCCGGCGGAAAAAATATTGATGCTGTAGGCTGTTATTCAGAAAATAACATATCGGTAATTGATTTGATAATGATAAGAAACGGAAAAATGATAGATTCAAAAAACTATTATTTTAAAAATGTCTATTTAACGGATGAAGAAATAATATCGTCATTTATTGACCAGTATTATGTTTCAAAAAGCAATGGAGACAATATAAATTTAATTCCTGATGAAATTTTGCTTCCTTTCTCGATAAGTTCGGAAAACAGAAATATATTAATAGAATTTTTTAAAAAAACATTGGGGAAAACGATTAAGTTAAATATCCCTAATAATGAGAAAAATAAGAATCTAGTTATGATAGCTTCAAATAACGCAAAAAATAATTTTTATGAAAAAAATGCGGTTAAAATTGACAAAATACACAGCAGCCGTGATAACGGCGGCTACGATGACAACATATATGAATATGCTCATAATAATTATCATAATGAGAAATTGCTTGAATCTCTGAAACAACATTTAAATCTTAAAAAAATACCTAAGATTATCGAATGTTTTGATATATCTAACATTTCCGGAACTTATCCTGTTGCCTCTAAGGCTGTCTTTAAAGACGGCTTAAAAGAAACCTCTTTATACAGAAAATATAAAATAAGGTCAAAAAATACCCCTGACGATTATGCAATGATGTATGAGGTGCTGACAAGAAGATTTAAAAATGCCGTTGACGGAAGCGATCCGATGCCTGATTTGATTATGGCGGACGGCGGGAAAGGTCAGCTTAACATATTTACCGAGGTAAAAAAAGAATTTAAAGATTATATCAGCGAGGCTCTTATGCCGGATATAATCTCCATTGCCAAGGTTAAAGAAAATAGTAAAAGCGCTTATAATAAAAAAAAGGCTAATGTTGAAGCCGGCGGTGTTTATAAAAAAAATTTTACAGATAAAATATATCTTCCGAATAGAAAAAATGAAGTCAATATTCCGCCCAATTTAATTTTGTTTTTAATGTCGATTCGCGATGAGGCGCATAGATTTGCCGTAACATTTCACAGCTCTTTAAAAAGGAAAGCCGTTGTTACATCGGAACTTTTAAATATTAAGGGGGTAGGTTTATCGTCATACAAAAAACTTATAGATTCATTCGGAGACGTAAATAATATTAAACAATTGAAAATAGAGGAACTCTCAAAATGCGTTAATTCTAATCTCGCTAAAATAATTTATGAACATTTTAATCCTCCCGTTTAATTCTTTATATTCTTTGTATTCTATATATCCTATATATTTTTTTAATTCGCTTAACAGAATTTTATTGTCTTTTCTTGTTTTAACCGCTATCCTGAAAAAACTGCCGTCTAAGCAGCGGTCATTGTCAGCATATCTTATCATCAATTTGATTCTATATATTTTTTTAATTCGCTTAACAGAATTTTATTGTCTTTTCTTGTTTTAACCGCTATCCTGAAAAAACTGCCGTCTAAGCAGCGGTAATTGCCTGCGTATCTTATTAATATGCCTTTATTAAATAAATAATCTTTAATAGTTAATGCGCTGCTTAATTGATGCTGATGTTGATGATGATGTTGATGATGATTATTATTATTGTTATTATTATTCTTGTTGTGATGATAGCCGGTTTTGATTTTTATAAGCAAAAAATTTGCTTCTCCTTGTATAATCTCAAAAATTTTCAATTTCATAATATCGTTATACATTTCTTTTTTTAATTTATTAATATATTTGACGGAAGTGTCAATATATTCTGTGTCCGACAGCGAAGAAACAGCCAAAGCCGAAGCAAGCCCGCTTATGCTCCACGGAGCGTTATTTTTTGACATTTTTAAAATATTTTTTGCGCTGCTTACAATGTACCCTAATCTTTCTCCGGGCAGTGCAAAAAATTTTGTCATAGAACGTAAAACAATTAAGTTGTCAAATTGTTCTATCAAATGTTTAGATGAGCATTCTTCTTTAAAATCCATAAAGGATTCATCTAATATTAAATATATGTTTTTCTTTCTGCATATTTTCAGAATTTCTATGACGGTATTTACAGGCATGATTTTACCTGCCGGATTAGATGGACTTGCTATAAATATAAAATCGCTTTCATTTAAATTATTTATTTTGTCAATAAATGCGGTCAGACTGCCGTTTATCAGTTTGAAACCGTCTTCGAGAAGCGTACATTGGTGTACGGTGTTTATATTAAAGGCTCTGCAAGCCCGTTCGTACTCAGAAAACGAAGGCTCTGCTATAAGCGCATTCTCAGGTTTAAATGCGGATAATATTTTATAAATTAAGTTTGTCGCTCCGGCGCCGATAAATACGTTAGCGCTCTGAACGCAATGATAATCGCTGAGTTTATTTAATAATCTTTCAGGATAAACCTCAGGATAATTTTCAATTAAAAATTTCAGCAATTTTGTATTTTTTAAAATACATAACGCATTTTTACTTAAACCTATCGGATTTATATTTGCCGAAAAATCTATTTTTTTTTTAGTCTCATTAAAAATATCTAAAATGCCGCAATCATCTTGAGCGAATTCTTCAAATAGATTTCCGCCGTGCTCATCATAATGCCTGTTTGCTATTAGCTTGTTGCAATCGTTTTCTTCTATCGTTAATGTCATATCTTCTGCTTATAAAATTAAGCTGTTATTTTTTCTATTAAAATATTAAGCGCCGCTACATCCACCTGCGTATCTCTGCATGGTCCATTAGGTCTTATATTTATTAATCCGTAGACGGGCAATGGAAAAGCGTCTAATATTCCGGACGACAGATCCCGTTCGCAGGCAACGGCGATAACAATTTTCGGTCTTTTCTCTTCCAATACCCTTCTGGCTAATGTTCCTCCGGTTGCCACAGCTATATCAATTCCTTTTTTATCGCCTAAAACATTAAGTTCTTTAATATTACATTTGCCGCAATCAAGACAATGGTGAATATCTTCCGTAATTTTTGCCTTGCAATTATGCAGCTGAAGACAATGGGGCAAAAGAATTAATATCCGGTTGTGCGGAACCTGTTTTCCGATAGAAAACAGAAGCGAATTGTTTATTGCGATAAACGAGCGCTGCATTTTATTCCTGTCTATGCGGAAAATTGACGATATTAGAACTGCGGCTGGATATAATATTTTTATTAATACATAACGCGTAAAATTAACGAAAAATAATTTATTTTTATTATCATTGTATATTAAACTGATTATAAATATAGCTATAAATAGGAAAAATATAGAAATTATTAAGATGAAAATTAAGAACGGTAAATCAGGATTTAATTTTTCAAGTCCGCCCGAAATAAGCCAGAAAAGAATTGAAGATAAAACAAGCAGCGCAATAGATACTATTGCTATGGTTTTTATAAAATAAACATGTTCTTTTTTTATTGACATTTAAAGTAGTTAAATAAGCAGTTAAACAATATTTGTTATTTATTGCAGTACAATGCCCGGCGTAATCCTTGCTCCATTGATGAAATCAACATAATTCATTGATTTCTTGCTTTCAGGCTTTAATTCTAATAATTCTAAATAAACGCCTTTTTCTAAGGTGCTTACAACTAAGCCGGATTTATCGGCTATTACTACCGTGCCGGGTTTGTAGATTAAGTCATTTCCCCATCCGTTTTCTTCTTTTGACGATATATTTAACGATATATTGTCTTTGCCGCAGCCGCTGTTTTGATTAAATACATTATTGCAACTATTTTTTTTGGCTAATATCGCGTTTATTTTGTCAGGCAATAATTCTGATGACAGTTTATTATATATTATCTGTTGATTCGTATTTAAATCTTCGTTTAAAAACTCGCAATAATCATGTTTTGGTTTAATCTGTATTGTTTTAGAATTATTATCCTTGCTGATATTTTCTTTATTTTCGACGCAGCTTTTTAATTGTTCTTTTATTATTATAAGATTAGCTTTTATAATTTTTATCGTTTTTTTTTCAAAAATAAAATATGCATTATCGGATTCAGAGAATGTTCTGATTTTAGAATAAATCAAATCGGGTTCGTTAACTTCAAAATTAATTTTTTTAGT